>JBAVOF010000182.1:0-4499 GCA_049691835.1 Polyangiales bacterium | reverse complement strand
GCGAGATCTCGTGGAAGTAGAGCCGATGAAGCGGCATGTCTTTGCGGTACTTGGGCGGACCCTTGCCCTCCAGCTCCTCTGGAGCGAGCTGTGCGTACAGCTTCTTGATCACCTCGAGGTTGGGAGTGAAGCGGCGGCGGGTCGCCATCTCGCGGATCATCTCGATCGCGCCCATGTGATTGCGGATCTCGTCGTATACCGGAATCAAGGTCGGATCGGGTGCGACGGTGTCGTAGATCGCCGCCCTGAGCTCGTCCATCGAGTAGACAACCCCTTCCAGGGCACTGTCATGATAGATCCAGGCCAAGTCGAAGCGCTCTTGATACTCTTGCCGTACGCTCGGGCTCGCTGAGTCGAGCAGCCCCTGAAGCTGGGCGACTCGCTCGTCTAAGTTGGGACCTTGAAGCGCTTGAACCAAGGAATCTCCTCCACCCCGGGGGGAGCTACATCGTCAGCCCCGCGCGGCCGGGGAAACTAACAGCGAGGCCTCAGAACGTCAACTGTGTCCGATTCCGGCTAATTCAGGGCCTCTGAAATGGCTCCGCGGAGGCGAATTTTGCTCGGAACCCCGGCGGAGGTCCAGCGAACCAGGCCATCCTGACCCACCACGATCACGGTGGGGAGCATCCGGATCGAGTATCTCCTTTGAACCTCTCCGGACCGGTCGTGGAGGCTCGGGAACTCGGTACCGAAGGACAGGTGTGCCGCTTGCAAACGCTGCCGATCGATTGGCTCGACATTGACCGCGTAGAACGCAACGCCACGCTCGGCGAACTCCTCTTTCAAATCGTTGAGGATCGGGGTCGCTCTACGGCATGCGCCGCACCAGCTAGCCCAGAAATCTAGCACCACGACTCGACCGCCCATGTCAGACAAACGGACCTTCGTCTGACCTCCTGGATCGGCACCGGCGGCCACGGTGAGCGTCCAGTCGGGCGCCACCTCTCCCAACAGCGGTGACACGGTCCCGCGCGTCATCCAGGCATAGAGCGCTACGAAGACCAGCGCCGTCACCAACCAATGGATCCATCGGCGCGGCGCGCTCTGGTGGGCCTCGCTCATCGCGGCCCCATCAGCGGAAGCTCGATCCTGAACCGCGCGCCACCCTCGGGCGCGCGATCCAGGCTGACGTGGCCCCCGTGCTCCAAGACCACCTTCTTCACGATCGCCAAGCCCAGTCCGGTGCCCTCGGACTTGCTCGTGTAGTAAGGGTCGAACACGCGTTCCCAGTCTTGCTCCGGGATCCCGGGACCATTGTCGCGTACCTCGATGAGCCCAGCGCGCGCCGTCGCGTAGGTGCGCACGAAGACACAGCCACCACCTGCTGGGTGCGTCTCGTACACCGCCTGGACCGCGTTGCGCAAAATGTTGTCGATACCACGCTTGAGCATCATAGGATCCATACGCACGTTGATGGGCTCCGTTGCGCAACTGAGCCGAACTTCCACCGGAGCGGGCGTCCCGTGGCCCACGTCTTCAAGGATAGCCGGAACCGAATCCTCGATGCTCTGCGCGAGGTCGCAGAGATCGGAGGGAGACAAGTCGGCCTCTGGAAGCTTGGCGAATGCGCTGAATTCCCCTACGAGTCGCCGGAGGGTCGCAACCTCTTCCTCGATGATCGCCCGAGCATGCTGGAGCTTCTGTCGATAGGCCTCGTTGTTGCCATCGTAGGTTTCATCCATTTCCTGGGCGGCGAGCTGGATCGGCGTCAGCGGATTCTTGATTTCATGAGCCAGACGGCGTGCAAAGTCCTGCCACGCACCGATACGCTGCAGGTACTCGATGCGTGTACGGGAGTCGCGCAAATCCCGGACCATGTCGTTGAATGCCAGGGTGAGCTCGGCCACCTCGTCCTTCGCCCCCGTGGGCAGCGCCACGGTGAGATCGCCGGCTCCGACCTTGCGTGAGGCTTCAGCCAACATGGCCACCCGGCGCGTGACCCGGCGCGATACGATCGCACCGATCAAGAACGCCACCACGATCACGAGAAATGCCATGACGCCAAACACCCATACATAAACATCGGACACCGATGCGCCTTGGCGTTGGAGTCGCGAGTACACGTCCGCAACCGCACCTGCTTCTTGGAGCCGGTCGAAGTACACCTGAGGGACCGTCACCTCGACGGCGACTCGCAGTCGCCGTCCGCCAACATCGACGACTCGATCGCGGGTCGTGACGCGGGTTTGATCGGTGGCGGGCTCAGCGCGACGCGATGCGCTCGCCACCTCCTCGTCCGACAGGTCGGCGACACGTATGCTCCGCACGAGCTCATATCGTTGCACGAGCTCGTCCAGCAGTGGCTCGAGCGTCGCTGTGCTTCGAGTCTTGTTCAGCTCCGCCGCGACGGCCCACTGGACGGCATCGGCGACGTGCTCGGTCCCCTCTCGAAGCGCCATCAGCTGGCCGCGGCGCGCCTCGACGCCATGCACCAGCTCGACCCCAAACGTCTCGTTCACCCCCACCCTGTACACCTCTCGCAGCGCGCCCTGCGCGAGGAAAATGCTGCCTCCGAGCGTGAGAAACACCGAAAGCCCGATGGCGAACAGGATCTTGCGTTCGAAGCGGCTCATTCGGGCACCTTCAAGTCCTGGCTTCGGAACTCGACCGTGCGCTCCGCGCGGCATATGCGGCGCCGCACGATGTTCACCGTGATCGGGCCGATGGCATCGTCACCCGACGTGGGTCGGATCAACTCGCGGCACTGCTTTTTCGAGATCGGGTTGAACTCAGCCAGCACGGCGAAGTAAATCTCGCTTCGTCTGTATCGCTCGTATTGCAGCGGTTCTCCGACGAACAGCCTCTCCACGACGAGACATCGGCCGAGCACTTGCTCGAGCGTCTTGAACCGTTCGCTCCGAGTGCCGATCCGAACGAGATAGCCCTCGTCCCAGAGGTCGCGGGTGACGTCACAGCCGAATTGCCGCACCGAAATCTGAGAGCCGGACCCCTTCAGGTGTGATCGGACCGTCACGACGATGCGCTTGCGCAAGCCGCTGGAGAGCTCTTGCCGCACCGACTCGTCCGCCAGGTGTATCGCCGAGAACGATACAGTTGGCACGTCGCGCGACCATGTGACCCCGAACTCGTGCATCGGCAGCTGGGACTGCGCATAGGCAATCGCCGCCGTCAGCAAGGCCAGCGCTCCAAGGCAGTACCTCAAAGCCGTATGAACCCCAATAGCGTCGAGAAACCGATTTGAAAAACGCCGACCCGAGTGTCGATGCGAAAGCCGACGTCGAGGGTGAGGTCGATCGGAAAACGCGAAAAGCCTGAGTATCCGCTCACCCCGGCGCGCGGGTCGCGAAGATCGGCGAGTCCGAAGAGACCGATCAACGTGTAGAGGTTGACCTCACGCACGCCGCGATCGCTCTCTCGTTCGTAGACCGGGATGTTGTATTCGACGTCGAGCCTCCACGCGATCTCGCCCAGGTAGTTGTTCTCGATCGACGTACCGAGAAGATTGGGCGGCGGACGTCCGTCGAGCATCATCTCGAGGAACCGAGACGGAACTAGGTCGGTGAGATCGGTATGTGGAACAGATAGAAGAACGGTGTGTTGCCGAACGCGGCGCCGCCAAATGCGCCGAGTCGAAACGTATGATTCCAGGGGAGCCTCCACCACCGTCGAACGTTGGCTTGGAGCCAAAGGAAATCGTAGTCACTCCCGAGGAAACGAGTGCCGAAGGTGACCACGCCGCGAAACAGCACCCCTTCGGTGGTGATGCCTGGGTCATCGCGCTTGTCGAACACCAAAGCGAACTGGATCGACGACACGAAGCTCTTCCCGTCTTCAATCGCGAAGTCGATCGGGGCGATGTCGTTGCCACGCACCTCACTGGCCGCTTCGGGGCGGTCGAGGACACTGACGACCTCGCCAATCCAGTCCAGGCTGTACCGGAGCTTGGGCGTGAAGTCTTTCTCGGTACCAACCATCACGCCGCCGCGGCGATAGCGAACTACGGCGGCCGCAACCACGGACGTTCCCGGACAAGTCGGCATCCCGCACGGCTCGCTCACCAAGGGGCTGTGACCATAGAACTCCCGGCCATTGAGAAAGTACGTCGCAAACCGCAGCCCGTACTCACTCTTGATCAGCTTCGGGTATCGGAGGTCGATGCGTCCGCCCTGCTGAAACCCGCTCGCCAAGGCGGTGCCCGAGAGTCGGATACCCCGGCCGCCCAGATTGGTTTCTGTGATCTTGAAGCCGAACCAAGGAAGCTGCTTGCTATTGGGGTCGGTCGCGGTGGCGGGATCTTTGGACAAGCCTGCGATCAGGTTCTCGATGACGATCGTGTTCCGCTCCTTGACCTCGACGACGAGCACGACGTATCCGCGTTCAGCGCCGCGCTCGAGCCGAATGTCGACGCGGTCGAACCAACCCGTCCCCATGAGGCGCCATTCGGTGGCAACGAGCTCCGGCGACTCCGGATCGAGAAAGTCGCCTTGTTTCAACGGGACGAACTTTCGGACGGCGGACGCCTTGGTCCGCGTGTTGCC
>JBAVOF010000181.1:0-8843 GCA_049691835.1 Polyangiales bacterium | reverse complement strand
GCCGAATTCGACCTGAGGGCACGAAGGGAAGAGCTCACGTCCGCTCGCTTTGCGGCCCGAGTGGCCGAGCATGAAGCACGTGTCGCTGAGGCTGCGCTCGGTCGATTGGGGGCCAAGGGAGTGCAGGGCGACGAGCAGCTCGATGTGGAGGCGCCGGTGGAGGGGCGTGTGCTCAACGTGTACCGGGAGAGCGAGGGCGTCGTTCGCTCCGGCGCACATCTGTTGGAAGTCGGCGATCCGCGAGCGCTCGAAATCGTCGTGGACGTACTGACCAGCGATGCGATCGCCATCCAACGGGGAGCCCCCGTCATCATCGAACGATGGGGCGGTGATCGACCGCTACGCGGGCATGTCCGCAGGGTGGAACCATCGGCCTTCACTCACGTGTCGGCGCTCGGAGTGGATGAACAGCGCGTCAACGTGATCATCGACCTCGACGACCCGCCGGAGGTATGGGCTGCGCTCGGCGACGGTTTTCGGGTGGAGGCGCAGATCGTGGTGCACGAAGCCAAGGATGTCGTCAAGGTTCACGACAGCGCGGTCTTTCGTCACCAAGATGGCTGGGCAGTGTATCGCGTCGATGGTGGCGAGGCCGTCCTCACCCCGATCGAAGTGGGCGCGCGCAACGGGCTCGAGGTAGAAGTCACAGCAGGCCTAGAGCCGGGTATGCTCGTCATCGCCCACCCCGGCGATCAAGTCGAGGACGGACGCTCCGTGCGCCAACGGTAGAAGCCGAAGGCGCTCACCCCGAATGCTCGTAGTGGCACAAGACGCGGTGCGCCTTGCCCTCCTCGGACAGTTCGAACACTTCCGCGGCACGCCTGCCATTCATGTTGAGGTAGTGGAGTGTAACCGAGGTGACACCGCTGAATGCGTGCAATAGCGTGAACTCGAGACCCGGAGAGCGTCGGAGTGCTTCGGTCACGTATGCACGAACGGCGGGCTTTCCGCACAGGCAGGCGGAGGTCTGACCCGTGACCCGCGGAATCATGGGGGAGTAGTACTCCAAATCGTCTTCGTAGTGCGCCAGGATCTTCTCGACATCGTGGGAGTTCCAGGCAGCGATCCACTCGGCTGCAAAGCGCTTTGCGTCTTGGTTCGAGATCATGGCCAGCCTCTGGTCTGCCCATCATACTGTCCCATTCATTTCTGAGGTAGTATCCCCGCGGTGCGATGTACTCAGCGATCCTTGGGCTTGCTTCTCGGCGCCCTTCTTACGTCATTTGGCTGCTCTGGAGAAGACAGCCAACCGGGAGATCCCGATGGAGGCGTTCCCGATTCGGGTGTTGATCCGTTTGCGGACAACGGCGTGTTCCTCAACGTGCTACCCCCGGGGTCGGCCGACGCCAACACCGGTAACCTCGACGCCGACCCGAACTCCACGAACCAGCTCGTGATGTACGAGAACCTGGTGTTCAGCGACGATTATCCGATTCCCGGAGAGCTGAGGGATGGAGATCTGGTCCCTCGCTACTTCAAGGACGGCCCGCTGCGGGATGAGACCTCGTTCGATTCGTTGCGAAACGTGACCGACGGTACGCGGGCGGCGCGAATCGGCCGCGATGAGATGGGCGTTCCGCACATCTTCGGCGAGGCGCGAAGTGACGTGCTCTTTGGCACTGGTTATGCCACGGCGACGGATCGCATGTTTGCGATCGACGTTCTTCGGCACGTGGGCCGTGGGAGAATGAGCGATTTCCTCGGTCCCGCCGGCGGAAACTATTCCCAAGATCGGGAGCTGGGGAGATTCGGCGGGTACGACGAGCAAGAGATCCAATCTCAGATCGATCAACTCGCGCCTCGTTTCGGAACCGACGGTGTGCAGGCGCAGCAAGACATCGAGGACTTCGTCAGCGGAATCAATCAGTACATCGATGAAATCCAGAGCGCGGTGGAAGGAGCCGAGAGCGTTCCCATCGAGTACTCTGTCCTGGGTTTGGAGCTTCGTCCGTTCACGGCGCGCGATGTTCTCGCCATAGCAGCCCTGGTGCAGTCGACGTTTGCTACCGGAGGCGGTGGCGAGCATCGGCAGCTGCAATTGCTACATGGGCTGGCCGCCCTGTTCCCCGGCGACCCCCAGGCAGCGTGTGAAACCTGGCGCGATATCCGTCAGGCAAACGATCCCGAGCGTCCCAACACGACCGATCTCACTTTCGAGACTCAGTCTCCGCCCACGATTGACGAGTCCGCCTGTCCACTGCAGGAAGGGTTTGCCACGCAGTACCCGGGCGCCGTGCTGTTCGACGAGGGCAGCGTGGAAGAGCTGGAGCTGCTGACGATCGAAGATTGCGTTGCACCGGAAACCGCCACGCCTACGGATATCGAGTGTCCGGAGCTCGGGCAGGACGTCGTCGACGAGTCCGTACCGTCCGCGAACGCCATGATGATCTTCAGAACGACGAGCAAACAGGAATCGCAGCTGGCGTCCGGCATCCCGTATCGCCTCGGCGAGCCCTCCACCGATGCCCTTCGGGACGGTGGAGCCCGAGCGCGGGCGACTCTCGACGGTGTACGGCTCGCGCTGAATCAGGACAGCTTTCCCGATCTCATGTCGAACGCGATCTTGGTGAGTCCGGAAGAGACCGAGGACGGTCACTCCATCGCCGTGTTTGGTCCGCAGACCGGGTACTTCTCGCCGCAAATCCTCGTAGAGTTCTCGCAGCAGGGCGGCGGAATTCACAGTCGCGGAATGGCATTTGCTGGGCTTCCCTATGTCATCATCGGCCGCGGCATCGACCATGCCTGGAGCGCGACCTCCTCGGGCGATGACATCACCGACATTCGGGTCCTTCGCCTCTGCGAGCCCGGTGGCGGCGAGCCGACCCGAGCATCGACCAGCTATCTCTACAACGGCGTCTGCACACCGATGCTCCAGCGGACGGACGTGTGGACAGCGGAGACCAATCTCACGACGGTAGGCAAACCGAGCCAACGCGTCACACGCAACATCCTCCGGGCCCCAGACTATGGTCCGGTATTTGCCACTGCCACCGTGGGCGGAGCGCCGGTTGCACTGGCGGTGCAGCGCTCGACGTTTTTCGGCGAAGTCGATTCCGTTCGGCCGTTTCTCGCGGCCACACGAAACGACATGGTCGACCCCGACGCGTTCTTCGAGGTGTTCAATAGTCTCACTGGAACGTTCAACTGGTTCTATGTAGATGCGAGCAACATCGCCTATTTCAACTCTGGTCTTCTACCGGTGCGCGCGACAGGCATCCATCCAGATTTGCCACAGTGGGGAACGGGCGAGTTCGACTGGCAACAGACCGGCACCGGGCGAATCAACCCTGAGTTCAGCTTCGACAATTTTCTTCCGCTGTCCAATCACCCGCACGAGGCGAACCCGTCCAGGGGCTACTTCGCCAACTGGAACAACGCGCAGGCCCCGGGTTTTTACGCAAATGACACCCAAACCGGTTACGGGCGTGTGTACCGGTCCGAGCTCCTGTCCAGGCGCCTCGACGCGTTCCGCGCGCAATCAGGAACCCCGCTTCACACGCGAGCAAGCATGGTGCAGATCATGATCGATGCCGGCACCACCGACCTTCGGGGTCAGGAAATCCTGCCACGGGTGTTCGAGGTGCTTGGTGATGTCGGGGACCTGAGTAGCTTCGAGCAAGAGGTCGTTCAATTGATGAAGCACTGGGTTGCAAATGGGCCGAACGGTCTCGGCTCCATGCGACGTGACCGGAGTGGTCCGGGACTCGACGTCGCCCGCTTGGAGTACGAAGACCGCGCCGCCGTCGCGTTCATGGATCGTTGGTGGGACCGCATGATCGACGCGCTTCTGCCGCAAATCAAGGACATCGAGGATGCTGGCGTCATGATCGGCGGACGCCACAATGCACCGGGAGCCATTGGCTCCGCGTTTCAGGGCGGCTACTACGGATACGTGCTGCGCGTACTCGAGATGGCGCTCGCGCAAAGTGCCGCGCCGTATCGACGGATCGCGTGTGCGGGAACCGGGGAGCCCGCGGACTGTCGCGCGGCACTCGTCGTCAGTCTCCGAGACACAATCGCAGATCTCGGGCTCGAGATGGCGCAGTGGGACCCAACGCTCGAAGCGGACGATGCGATCAATCACACGGCGCTCGGTCTCGCCGATCCTCCTGACATCCATTGGCAGAACCGGCCCACCTGGCAACAAGTCGTTCAACCAACCCAAGACGTCTTGCGGTGATGCGGTCAGTGCGCCGAGGTCTGGTCGCATGGCTTAAAATTGGTCGCGGTCCCGCGATCTGATCTCGGCTACAGTGCGACGATGGGCCGTCTGGCCGCACTGATTTGGGTCTCCTTTGGCGCGATCACCGCGATGGCGCAGGAGGCAGCACCGCTCCCAACCGGCACCGAACCCCGGCCGACCTGGCCCCTCGTCAAGTCCGTCATTGGGCTTTCGATTCTTCTCGTTCTCGCTTGGTTGGCATCGCATCCCAAGATCCGCCATCGGTTGGAAGATGCTCTCGGACTCGGACATGCGATCACCTCGGGGGTCGCCTTCGTCCTCTTGGGCTTGGTGGCTCGTCATCCGGCAGTCGGCATTCTCGATGACGAGGTCCTCTATGACCTCACGCCCTTGGTGCACTTCGCGCTCGGTTGGCTCGGACTCATCATTGGATTTCAGTTTGATGTCCGAGTCCTCGACCGACTGCCGCGGGGCACGGCGACTCTCGTCGGTCTGGAGACCCTAACGCCGTTTCTGATCGTGGGCGCCACCGGTGCTGCGCTGATGCTCCTCTTCGGCCGGCCTTGGAACGATGCGACCTTCGTGCGCGACGCTATCGTGCTTGCGACGGCGGGCGCCATCGCTGCGACTGGAACCGGGGAGCGTGCGGCGCCCCAAGACTTGCAAGGCGAGGAGCCTGATCCAGTTCGCGCGATCGAGTCGCTCGATGAGATCATCGCCGTGGCCGGCCTCGCCGCACTTGGAGCGTTCTTCCGTCCGCTTTGGGTGCAGTTCGAGTGGGAGTTGCCTGGGACGGTTTGGCTGATCTTGAGTCTAGGCGTCGGACTGTGCTTGGGTTTGCTGGTCTACGCGCTGCTGGCGGGTCGCCGAGGCTCGGAGTTTCTCGCGCTCTTGCTCGGCTCGGTGGCGCTCGCGTCCGGAATCGCGGGCTATTTGTTTCTTTCGCCGCTGGTCGTCTGTTTCATCGCGGGAGCCATCCTCGTCAATCTTCCGGGCCAGCACAAGCAGCTCTGTTGGACCATCCTGATGCAGCTCGAGCGCCCCATTTACTATCTCTTCTTTGCGATTGCAGGGGCGCTTTGGCGCGTCGCAGATTGGCGCGGCTGGGTGCTCCTGCCTGCGTTCGTCTTGAGTCGTGCGGTCGGGTACGCGATCGCGAGGCGCACGCTCGGTCGTCAATCCTGGCGTCTGACCAGGCGCGCGAGCGTGTCGGGATGGCGTTCGACCCTGTTTCCTCCGATCAGCATGGTTTCGATTGCCATCGTGATGAGCGCGCAAGTGCTCTACCGAGATCCTGCCATCCCCTGGATCGTCACTGCAGTCATCGGGGGCGCGATCGCTTCGGAGGTGCTTTCGCGTAGGAGCTCTTCGACATGAAGAATCTCATCATCCTCTTGGCGCTCGGTTCGCTGGTCCATACGGCGCAAATCCTCCTGCCCATTGGTGGAGACGTTCATGGAGCCGCCGGCACCGCTTTGGCCTTCGGTCTGCTCCTTCTGGTTGCCTTCGTGTCGGGTGACATGTTGGCGCGCCTGCGATTGCCGAAGCTGGTGGGGTACATCCTTGCGGGCATCGCGATTGGACCGCACGCACTCGGACTCGTCTCCGAGAACATGATCGTGCAACTCGATCTGATCGAGGGGGTCGCCATCTGTTTGATCGCGCTGACCGCCGGGGGAGAGCTCGACCTCAAACTCATGCGCCCGCTGCTACCGACGATCATGGCCCTCACCTTCTGGGGGGTGATCGGCACCGGTCTGCTCTTGGGACTCGGTCTGTTCTTGGCATCGCCGAGGCTCGGATTCCTGCAGAGCTTGGAGGGTCCGACTCTCTTCGCGTTCTGCGGAATGCTCGGTGTGGTGCTCAGCGCTCAGTCCCCGGCCGTGGTGATGGCGCTGTTGAGCGAAACTCGCGCGGAAGGACCGGTCAGTCGAACGATTCTCGGAACGGTCGTCATCGCCGATCTGGTCGTCATTGTCCTCTTCAGCGGTGCGTCGGCGGTCGTTCGCTCCATGATGACCGGTGAGGGCGACCCGGCAGGAACCGCGCTGACGATCGCCTGGGAGCTGTTTGGTTCGATGGGGTCGGGAGTCGCGATCGGTATTCTTCTCGCGTACTACTTGCGGAAGATCAGACAAGACGCGTCGCTCTTCGTCGTCCTGCTTTGCATCATCGTGGCCGAGATTACCACGAGGGTGCAGCTGGATCCCTTGATCGTGATGCTGTCTGCTGGACTGGTCATCGCCAACTTCGGCGAGCCGGACTCTTCAACCGTCGTGCATGACCTCCAAGTCGCTTCCCTTCCACTTTATCTCGTGTTCTTCGCAGTTGCAGGCACCACGCTTCATCTGGATCTCCTCTTTGAGTTTGGAGCCGTCGCTGCCATGTTGGTCGTGCTCCGAGCGTTCGGGTTTCGCGTCGGCGGAGCGATCGCCACTCGACAGGCGCGCTCTCCCATCGAGGTACGCCGATGGGCCTGGACGGGTCTACTGCCCCAGGCGGGCCTAGCGCTCGCGCTGGCCTTGGTCGTGCAGCGCTCGTTCGGCGATGCGGGCAGGGGCGCGAGTGCGCTTCTTCTGGGCGTGATCGCACTGAACGAGCTCATCATGCCCGTCGTCCTGCGCAACGCGCTGGTAAAATCGGGCGAGGCCATGACCCGCAGCTCGGTTGTACCCGTCAGCCGGCTTCCGGCTCCCCGCCATTCGGGCGAACAGCCCTAGGCCTTTCGATTGGCTACTGGTCCAGAAGTTGGCTATGGCAGCGGCCGTGTCCATAGAAGGCTGGATCGCTTGCGCCACCGTGTTGGCCGCCCTCGTGCTTCTGGCGAGCACACGCATCGCACCTGACTTCGTGCTGGGAGGCGCGCTCACCGTGTTGGTTGCTGGCGGGATCCTCTCGCCCAGCCAGGCCTTGTCGGGCCTGTCGAACCCGGGCCTAGCGACCGTGGGGGTTCTATTCATCGTGGCGGCCGGCCTGGTCGACACGGGCGCGATCACCGTGGTGAGCAACCGACTGATGGGCAAGGTTCGCTCGGTCACCGGAGCACAGGCTCGCATGATGTTTCCGGTCATCGCGGTGAGCGCCTTTCTCAACAACACTCCCGTCGTGGCCATTCTGGTACCTGTCGTGCAGGACTGGTGCCGCCGTCAGCGCATGTCGGTCTCGAAGTTCATGATCCCCTTGAGCTATGCGGCCATCCTTGGAGGCACGTGCTCGCTCATTGGAACCAGCACGAACCTGGTCGTCCATGGCCTCGTGCTCGAGCAAACCAATCTGGGTCCCATGAGCTTTTTTTCCATCGCTCAGGTGGGATTGCCGGCCGCCGTCATCGGTACCGTCTATGTGCTGATGATGAACCGTCGGCTCTTGCCCGAACGGCGGCCTCCACTCACCGAGAACCCCAATGCACGCGAGTACTCCATCGAAATGCTGGTCCGCGAGGGAAGCCAGATCGTCGGACGCACCATCGAGGAAGCGGGTCTTCGTCACTTGCCCGGGGCATTCCTGGCCGAGATCGAGCGTGGGAGCTCGGTGCTCACGGCAGTGCCTCCCACTGAGCGCTTGCAGGTTGACGATCGACTGGTCTTCGTGGGCGCGGTCGACTCCGTGGTCGATCTGGTGAAGCTGAAAGACCTGGTTCCGGCGCCCGATCAACTCTTCAAGCTCGACACGCCGCGTCCCGAACGCAAGCTTGTCGAAGCAGTGGTGTCGCGGGCGTCCCCGCTTGCGGGGCAAACCATTCGCGACGGCCGCTTCCGCTCACGTTATGGCGCTGTCGTCATTGCAGTGGCGCGTGACGGCGAAAGGATTCGCGGCAAAGTCGGCGACGTCAGGCTGAGGCCGGGCGACACCTTGCTCATCGAAGCCCGTGCGTCGTTCTTGGAGCAACAACGGCATTCGCGTGATTTCTTGCTAGTCAGTGAGATTCAAGGCGCGTCGCCACCCCGTCACGAGCGCGCTGCGTTCGCCATCGTCATCTTGTTGGGTATGGTCGTCCTGGCGGCAACGTTTGCGGACATGCTGGTCGCCGCCCTGCTTGCTGCAGGGCTCATGGTGGCTACGCGTTGCACCACGAGCGCACGGGCTCGCGCAAGCATCGACTGGTCCGTCTTGGCGGTCATCGGTGCGTCGTTTGGCCTAGGCACCTCCTTGGAGGTGACCGGAGCGGCAGCGCATCTCGCGGACAGTTGGCTTTCCCTGGCGGGCGAGCAACCATGGTTTGCGCTGGCGGCCGTTTACCTGGTGACGATGGTTTTCACGGAGTTCATCACCAACAACGCTGCCGCCGTCTTGGTGTTTCCAATCGCGCAGGCTACCGCCGAGGCGCTGGGCGTGAGCTTCTGGCCCTTCGTCGTGGCGATCATGATGGCGGCCTCTGCAAGCTTCGCGACGCCGATCGGCTATCAGACCAACTTGATGGTATACGGGCCGGGTGGCTACCGTTTCACCGACTACGTCCGCTTCGGACTGCCGCTCAATCTACTCTTGGCGGCCGTCACAATCTGCCTCATCCCGCTTTTCTGGCCGTTCTAGCGGATGACGAGTCGGTCCCGGCCCAGGCTCGCCGTGACGCGAAGCTCATGTGACCAGTTCAATCCGGCCAAGGTCTCTCTGATCTCGGGTTGAATTCGCTCCAGTGCGCTTTTGGCCTGCTCCGCAT
>JBAVOF010000180.1:0-1602 GCA_049691835.1 Polyangiales bacterium | reverse complement strand
GACCGAACCTCTTCCGCAACACCACGCAGATCTACCCCTGGATCGGGCACGAAGGCACCCTGAAGATGGATCGGTCGGATCCGAACGCGGAGATCTGGCCGGTCACTGGCAAGGAGCCCTCCTGGAACCTGATCACCGCGATGGCCGACGATGCCATCGATTGGATGTATCGGATTCACCAGACCGACCCCGAGCAGCCGATCTTCCTTCATTACGTCCCCGGCTCCTCGCACGCGCCGCATCACCCGACGAAGGAATGGGTGGACAAGATCCACGCCATGCACCTCTTCGATGACGGCTACGAGAAGCTGCGTGAGCGAATCTTCGAAAACCAGAAGAAGCTTGGCGTGATTCCGCCGGACGAGGAGCTGACGCCCTGGCCGAAGGACATTCTCCCGCTCTGGGATACGCTCAGCGACGAGGCGAAGAAGCTCTACATCCGACAGGTCGAGGTCTTCGCCGCCTACGTAGCCTACAACGACCACGAGATCGACCGGGTGATTCAGGCGTTTGAGGATCTGGGCAAGCTCGACAACACGCTGATCATCTACATCAACGGCGACAACGGCACCAGCGCCGAAGGCGGGCCGGAAGGCACATTCAGCGAGGTCGCGTTCTTCAACGACGTCCGCCCGTCGGTGGATGTGCAGATGAAGTACTACGAGGCTTGGGGGACCCCATACGCCTATAACCACATGTCGGCGGGCTGGTCATGGGCCTTCGACACCCCATTCGACTGGTTCAAGCAGAACGCCTCCCGGCTCGGCGGCGTCAACCAGAACATGGTCATCTCCTGGCCGAAGCGCATCAAGGATAAGGGGGGGCTGCGCGAGCAGTTCATGCATGTGATCGACGTCGTGCCCACGCTGCTGGAGGTCACCGGCATCGCCGCGCCCGAGTACGTGGACGGCATCAAGCAAAAGCCCATCGAGGGCACCAGCTTCGCCTACACCTTCGACGCGGCCAACGCCAAGGCCCCGTCGCGGCACAAGACGCAGTACTTCGAGATGATGGGCCAGTGGGCGCTCTATCACGATGGCTGGCTCCTGAGCACCAAGGTCAACCGCGCACCGTGGCAGGCATTTCAGGCCGCCAACCCGGATCCGCTGAACAACCAGGTGTTCCAGCTCTACAACCTGACTGAGAACTTCAACCAGTCCGAGGACATCGCTGCCCGGCATCCGGAAAAGGTCGAGGAGATGCGCAAGATGTTCGTCGAGGAGGCCAAGAAGTACCAGGTCTTCCCGCTCAACGCGTCGGTGGCGGCCAGAGTCGCCGCTCCGCGCCCAAGCCTTACCGCAGGTCTCTCGGAGCTGACCTACACGCGGCCGATGACCGGTGTTCCGCAGGGCGATGCGCCCTACCTGCTCAACACCTCCTACAGCCTCACGGCGGACATCACCGTGCCGGAAGGCGGCGCCGAGGGCATAATCGTCACCTCCGGCGGGCGCTTCGCGGGCTGGGGCTTCTACCTGTTGGAGGGCAAGCCGGTGTTCAACTGGAACCTGCTCAACCTTGAATGGGTCAAGTGGGAGGCCCCTGAGGCCCTCGCACCCGGCCAGCACACGGTGGAGTTCGACTTCAAGTATGACGGACTCGGTC
>JBAVOF010000179.1:0-2931 GCA_049691835.1 Polyangiales bacterium | reverse complement strand
GGGCAGCGCTCTATCCAACTGAGCTACGCGTCCATCCCCGTTTTTGCGGGGTAAACTGATTTCGGCTGACCGTCCGGTTGGCTCCGTTCCAGTTTCCGTTCCAGGTATCCTGGCAGTTGTGAGCCCGGATTCAAGCTGGCGGTCGGCCGCAGATCTCGGTGGCCTGCCACGGCGGCCACCGCGCCGACACTTTGCGTAACCTCGGCCAAGTCGGTGAGCCCCGCATGCCGTAGCGAAGCCCTCGGTCGAGGAGCGCAGTGAACACGTGGCCTTGCACCGTCAGCACCACCGCAACGAGTCGCAGAGGGTCGAACGCGCCAGAGGAAGGCGCCGATTGGTCCTTAGCGACCCGAAGACGGGAAACATCCTCCGTTGGTCCCGACCATGGCATCTGCGTCGGCGCCTCCGCGGCTACGTTTGGTTTTCTTTCGTCCCGCGTTCGAGGATCCCATCAATCCACGCGCGCAGCCGCTCGCGTCGCCTCGCACGTCGCTCCTGCGCGAGCCTGTCGAGCGCACTCTGCATCGTCTCGAGTACACGGTCATGGCAGGCTTCGACGTACTCCTCGTCGTCCGCTGCCTCTGGCCCGGACCGCTCGAAGTAGATCGGTTCGAGCACTTCCAAGAGGACCCGGGTTGGCACGGGCAGATAGGGCGGCGCGCCCACGGTGAGCCCCCAGGGCAGTGACAACGTGATCGGAAGGACGTCGGTTCGAAGAAACCGGTGCGTGTGCAGAAGGCGCGACAGCCATTGCCCATCGCTCAATACCCACCAGCCACTGTGACCACCCGCGGAGACCACGGGGATGATCGGCACTGCCTCCCGGAGCGCCAGCCGAACGTAGCCCCGGCGTGGACCGAAGATGACACGGTTTCGGTCGCGAGAGGGACGAAAGACATCGAGGTCGCCGCCCGGATACACCAGCACTTTGAGACCCGCCGCGAATACCCGGTGTGCGTTCTCGGGGCTCGCTGCCAGGGTGCCCCAGGACGTGAGTATCTGGTTGGTGCCCGGCGCCTCGATCACGGCTTGGTGGGCGAGCGCGTACGGGATGGCCTCCACGCCGCGCTCACGCAGCAGCGTGATGGTGAAGATCCAAGTGTCGGGCGTCATAAACCCGCCACTGTGGTTGCACACGTAGAGCGCGCTGCGTTCGGGAATCCTTTCGAGGCCGCGCACCTCCGGCCGAAACCATCGCCACAGGATGGGCTGAGCGATCTCGGCCCAACGTTGAATCACCCGAGGATCGCGGTTCTCCAACGAGTTGACGTCGTGAAAACCGGGAAGGCGAAGCCAGAAGTGGATCATGATTGAGCCGTACTGCGTCACTGCCACTACCACAATGCCGTGGGGGCGGTTACCCGAGGCTGCGATTGTCTGTCAGTTCAAGCTCAAGCCATTGGTACAGGGCCAGTCAGTGTCTCGCCCGCGCGGACCGTGAGTGGCTGGGACTGGCACATCGGCGCCATCGCAAACAGCGGTCATCCCGATGCCCTGAGACTGATCCGCCGGATCCTGCTTACCTCGGCGTCCGTTCCCGGGGCGCTTTCGACGCCTCGTGTGCGGGTACGTGGTGCTCAATCTACACGGTGCAGCCCGAGCTTCAAGCGCGCCAGATCACCCTCAGCGCCCCCCAAGCACGCCGCGCGCGTTCGGGCGTTGGGCTCAGCCGCAACACGGTCAAGCGCTATCTTCGGCAAGGCGGCTGGGCGCCGTATCGAAAATCCGATCGGCCCGCCTGCCTGGCGGGGCTCGACGACTGGCTTCGCGAGGAAGAACTGCGCCTCGCCTCGCACGGTCTGTCCTAGGAACGCACTACTCGTGCTCGTCCCGCCTGGGAAGTCGGTCTGCGACGGCAAGCCATGGACGTTCTGGATGAGGACGGTGTCTCGTTGAAGCGGATCCGTAACCGTCGTGCTGAGCGGCGTGTACGCAAACGAGGTCGTCTGGACCGAAATCTCAGGCGGCGCTGTGCAGGAGCCGCTGCCCGAGAAGTGCCGTTCGGTCGCTTGCTTTGACAGCGTCTTGAGCCGGCCATCCGGATAGTCGGTCATCGACCGCACTCGACCGAGGCCGTAGGTCACCTCTTCGGCTCGGCCGGCCGCGTCACGCACGAAGGTCGTGGTGTTGGCGGCCGCCACCTCTTCCACCGAGTCGAGCCAACCCGCGACGACGTACTCGTACGCGGTCTCGTTCCCGATCTCGTCGGTTTCTACCGAGCATAGCGAATTCAAAGGTACTGTCGGTGGCGTCCCCACGCGACATCTTGACTAGTACCGGCAATTCGGCTCTCAACATGGGCCCGATGGGCTAAGAGAGCACAGTCCGTGGAGAGGACCTTTGTGCGGACTGTCTGATACCAGGCAAGTGCTGGGAGCACACGTCTGGCTCATGGCGCTTGACAAGGTTATCCTCCCCGTCGACTCTTGGCCTTCACGCCACGTAAGGTTCCTTGTGCCACTGGCGCAGGCGTCGACGGAAATCGCGCCCGCAAAGGAGGAGAGACCAATGAGTCGGGGCGTCCCCACGATCTCCTTATTCACCCTTTGTGCAGCGCTCCTCGGCTGTGCCGCCGGCACGGAAGGCCAACCGGACGCCGGTCCCGACGGTTCCACTTCAGGCCAACCGGACGCCGGTCCCGACGGTGGCCCGGGTCCACAGTCCGCAAAGATGCCCCTGCCCACCCGGGGGATCCCCGATCCGGTGCTCCACGAAGTGGAAACGCCGGAACCGTTGTCGAGCAATCTCGGATTTGGACCCAAGGGACTGGCTTCTGAGCTTCCTGGCCCCGCCGGCGGCCTGGGTAGATTCGGCGACCGAGTCGAGCAATGCGTGCAGCAAGGAGGAACCCTGGCCGACTGCGCGGGTACTGCCGGATTGTGCGCGGCTCGCGATGCTGCCCTTGGCCAAGTCGGCGGTGTGGTCTTCGAC
>JBAVOF010000178.1:0-4792 GCA_049691835.1 Polyangiales bacterium | reverse complement strand
GTGGCGGCCTGTTCGTAGTTTTTCGACCAATACAAGGCGTCCGCGAGGTTGTAGTGCAGCTCGTACCCCTGCGGATTGTTGGGATAGCGCTCCAGATACTCGCGATATGCCACTGCTGCGAGCTCGTATCCATCCTGGGAGTCACGACAGAGCCGAACGTTGCGCTCCTCGACACATCGCTGACGAAGCAGCTGCGCGCGTTGGTGATGGTAGATCGCCGTGACGATGAGCGCGTTCTCGGCGAGCTCCTCGGCCTTTCGCTGCTCTTCAGGACGGTCCATGTTGGCGTTCCACCATGGGCTCCCCTGCACGTACTGCGTCAGCTCGGACCGGGCAACGATGGCCTGCTCGAACTCGTTGTGCATCTGGTGTGCATCGGCGATCGCGTTGAGGATCTCGGGTGTGCGGTAGTGGCTGGGCCACTTCTTGACCGCGAGCCGCCAAGCGGCGATGGCGTCGGGGTACTTCGCTTCATCGAAGTAGACCTGGCCGAGCTGGAAGTAGACCTCGGGCGTCCATGGCGCAGTCTGTGGGAGCAACGACGGCGATTGGATCCGCTCGATCCCAGTAGGCTGTCCCTCGAGCGAATCAGCAATCTGATTCTCGTTCCAGTCGTCGTACGCGAATGCGATGCCGAGATATTCGATCGCTTCAGGCCGAAGCTCGGAGCCGGCCTTGCCGGTCTTGCTCTGCGTGTCGTCGGACCACTGGACCAGGGCGGCGAAGTGTCTGATCGCCTCGGGGTATCGACTTGCGCGGTAGTAGGCCCAGGCCACTTTGTAGAGGGCGAGGTTGTAGTTCCGATCTTCGGGGTCCTCGAGAATGCGACCATATGCTGCAATCGATAGATCGAGCGCGTTCTCGCCGCCGAAATCGTCGAAGTGATACTCGCCAATCCGGAACCACGTTTCGCTTACGAAGCGCGCATGTGGTGTGATTGGCTCGCAGTGCTCGTACGGGTCTACGAACGCCCCGCCGACCGTCGCGCCCAGTCGGCGTCCGCCGACCGTCAGCGCGGGGTACTTGGCCTGGAGCGCTAGCGAAGCGTCGGGCGGTGGCGGCCGCCAATCGGGATCGTACTCGTACTTGTTCGAGCAGACGAGTGCGAGCCATGCGGCCAGCGCCTCCTCGGGGCGTCCCATCTCGTTCAGGGTGTACCCGATCAAATAGTAGACACCGTCGGAGCGTTCGTAGTCGGGGAACTTGCGAGCCAAGGTCTTGTAGAGCGTCACCGTAGGCGTGAAATCGGGTGACGCTGGAAGGCTTTCCTCGGACTGGAGATCACCGGCCTCGCGGGCCGCCTGGGCAACGTCGTAGCGTTTTTGGAATGCCAGGGCGCTTCGCTCGAAATAAAGCTCGCCCAGGCGAAACATCGCATCAGGCGTGTACTTCGGGTGGTCCGGGTAGCGGGCAACGAACTCCTCGAAAACCCGAATCGAATTCTCCCGAGCCTCGTCGAACGCGCGCTCCTCGGTGTCGAGCTGCTCGCCGTACCAGCGGTCGCGCTCGCGCCGCTGCTGGAGATACTCACGCCGCACTAAGGAGGTGACCGTCGATCGAAAGGTCTCCCCGCTCCCGGTGAAGCGCTCGACCTCGGTTTCGAGCCGTCTCAGCGCCTCTAGCTGCTGTTCGGTCGGAGCGGGCCTCTCATTTACGACGCGCTTGCCCGTGTCCTGGAGAAACGGGGGCAAGGTCACGTCGCTCGTGCCCTCCCACGGGGCGGTATCCTGTGCATCCGCGCGAACGGGAGGCCCCCAAACCACGCCTGAGCAGAGGACGACCGAGATCAGTGAGGCAACATTGCGTCGAACGATCACCGCCCGACCTCACTGCCTTGGCTCTGGTCCATCACGTCGCGGAACTCCTCATCGAGCGCCTGCAGCTCTCGCGCACGTTCGCGGGTCAAGGTATCGATCCGCAGGCGGCGATCCTCTCGCTTCGCCCAGGACACGTCGATCTTGCCGAGGTCTGCTCGCAGAACCAACTCGTAGAAGCGATCATGGACTCGATTGAAGTTGAGGAACGTGATCGCTCCGACGACGTCTTCGGTTTCGCCCTCGAGGGACCCGAGCGCGACACGGTACCGCGCGAGGTTCGCCGTCTCTTCATCGATCACCTCGAGCATCTCCGAGACGCGCTGTTGTACCACCGAGGCGACCGCCGCATCGCGTTGATCGAGCAGGCGCTCGGTGGCAGCGACGCGCGAAAACGCGGTGTCGTACCGAGGTCCGCCCGAGCCAGCCAGTCGGCGCTCTCGATCGATCAGCTCGATGAACTTGGTTCGTTCAGCATCGTCGGCCTGATATCGCCTGTCGCCCACTCCGATGTGGAGTCGGCCTACCTCCAGACGTCGGCGAATCCAGGTGAGCTGCGCTTCATACTCCGTGATCTCCGCTTGGTGCCCTTCGAGCTGCTGGCGCAAAGCGCTCCGATCGACCTTCTCTGGATCCACTGCGGCCAATCCGGTGCTCGCGGCGGTGATGCGAGCCTCGAGCCCGAGGATCTCGACGCGCAACCGCTGCAGGTCGCGTTGCGCCTTCCGATACTCCTCGAGCAGCTCGAAGTCCCGCTCGACGAAGTCCTCCGTGTCCACGGGCATTTTCATCACTGCCGTTTGAAGCTCCCGACGCCGTGCCCGGACACGGTCGATTTCGCCACCCCGGCGGACGCCGCTGCCGGCTTCCTCCTCGATGAGCTCGCCCCGCACACGAGCAGCACGGTTTCGAAGCCCCGTTGTCCTCTCGCGCTGGCGACGCATGTCGGAGAACACGTTTACCCCGTTTGGCGCGCTGAGCACCGCCGTGATCCGCTGAGCTAAATCGTCGGTCTCTCGGACCAGCTGCTTGGCCTCGCTCAGGTCGGCGAGCACCTCCAGAGCCCTCTGGTAATCGCCTTCGAGGTCGATCCAGCGCCGCGCCTCCTTTGGCAGGAAATCATCGATATCGAAACTGTCGAGGTTTTCGCGTACAACCCCGCGGAAATAGGCGTGAAGATCTGGGTGCTCTCGACGGGTGCGTTCGAGCTCGTCGCGGATGGGTCCGAACGTCGGGCGAACCTCGTCGAACACCACCTCGGCTTCCTCGTAACGCCCGGCTCGAGCCAAAAGATCTCCGCGAAGGACCTTCCCGTCGGCGTTGAGCGCACTATCAGGCGCCGTCACCGAGAGCACTTCGAGGGCTCGTTCGGCCTGAACGGCGTCGCCCATTCTGATGTAGGTCCAAGCGAGCTCGTAGAGCGACTCGTCGAAGTGGGGCGAAGCCTGCTCGATCGCGCGGTACGCCTCGATCGCCTGCTCGAGCTGCTCGGTTTCGTAGTACAGCCGTCCGAGCGCAAGATACGTGAGCTCGATGACCTGGCGCTCTTCTTCGTTCGCAGGCTCGAACCCGAGGACCCCGCGGAACGCCGCGATCGCGTCGAGATACTCGCCCCGCAGCGTGTGAATGGTGCCCACGAAATACTTCGACCGTAGGGCGAACTCGGAACCGCTCGGAATCGCCGCAAAGCCCTTCCGTGCCTGCTCGAGTCGGCTTTCGTCGACCTCCTGACGTTCAGCGAGGACCGGAGAGTCGAGCCCCTCGTCGACTGGTACCGCGCGATGGTATAGGTACTTTGCCCTGAAATACGCCGTGGTCACCGAGAGCTTTGAAGTCGGCAGGGCTTCGAGACGCGAGAAGTACTGATCGACCTCCCGGAAATCTCGGGTGTGAATCCCGATTTCGATCATGCGGCTGAGTGCGGGCTGGAAGTAAGGAGAGAAGGCCGACTCGTCACCGCGATCGATCACCTCCGCATAGCGTCTCCGCGCACCGAGATAGTCCCCAGCAAAGAACAGAGACTCCCCGAGAAGGAACACCGCCTCCGGGTAGGCGCGGTGGGTCGGATAGTGTTCGACGATGTCCGTGAGGAGAATCGCGGCGCGAAGATAGTCCCCCAGGCGAAGATAGAGCTCGCCATCGGTCAGGCGCTCCTCCACGAAAGTGCTGCTCTTGAGCGCGTCGGGCCGAACGCTCCTCGCCATCAATCGCTGGGTGTCCGCCTCGAGATCACTCAGCTCGCGGTCGGTGGCGTTGGGGCCTTGCGCGGACGCGTCGGGGACAACGGACACAATGAGGCTGAACACCAGGGTCAACCCCAGCCATCCCGCCTGCGCTCGCCCCCTGCCAAGTGTCGGTGTGGGCGGCGACGTGGTCGCCCCACGAGGTTTCATTACCGATTGCCCTCACCGCTTGCATCGGGTCGAACTTGGCGCTCGACCCGCTCGATGTAACGGACCGCCGGACGCTCCTCGAGCGGCGTAGTGGGACCGCCCTGCTCGTAACCGACTACGTGGACTGTGGCGATGCGGCCCTCCGGAACCACGAACGTATAGGTCGAGCGTACCTTGAAACGGTAGCCCTTTAGGTACGCGAAGACGCCGTAGCCGTGCCCCCGATACTCCAGGTTGACCGTCAGCGTGTGCTCTCCGGGAACGATGCTCCCGTTGTAGACCTCAAACTCCTGCTGCTCGCCGAGCGAGCCTTCCTCGTCGGCTTTGGTGAAGATCGGGGCACCATCGAGCGCGTAGACGACTTTCACCAGCTTGTAGGACTCCGACATGCGGTTCTCGTGGAGGATCACCGCCTGGCCGCCGCCGACGACGCCTTCCAACACCGTCTCGGCCAGCAAGGCCAGCCGCGCCTTGGAACGGAAGATCTGCTCTTTCAGCTCGTTGATCCGCTGCTCCAAATCGCGCAGACGCACCGCATAAGTGCCCGCATCGATGGGCTTACCCGCCGCCGCGGGCGCGGCCCGA
>JBAVOF010000177.1:0-17129 GCA_049691835.1 Polyangiales bacterium | reverse complement strand
TGCCTGCTCTGGGCAGCGTTCGCTTTCGCCTCATGGACCATCTTCGCCTCGCGCTACGGCACGCCACCGTTTCTCGCCTTGGTGCCGCTAGCGGCGCTCGTCGCGACGTGGATGGCCGAGATGAGCGCCGAGCCAGTCGCGCGCTGGCCCGCAGCAGTCGTCGTCGCCCTGTTGGTGGGCCTGCTAGTTCGCGACTACGCGCTCTATCCGGACAGCCCGCTCGCCTCCCTGACCGTTGACGGGTTGTCCGTTCCGGACGTCTACCGCCCAGGGGGGCATTGGGCCCTCTTGTTTTCGCTCGCGGGCGCGATGCTTTGCCTGAGCCTGGTCAGCCATGAGCAGATCGAGCGGCCTTGCCCGCGCCGCAGCGCGCGATGGGTCCGATCGCAGTGGGTGCTTGGCTTGCCGCAGCGCGGATGGCTGCTGCTGGCCGCGTCGCTGCTGGGCGCCTGCCTCTCGTTCGGTCTGCTGTGCCTGCTGGTTGACCTGCGGATCCCGTCCGCACTGGTCCGGGTCGGCCGCGCCGGACTGCTGCTTCCTTTCGCGGTCGTCGGATTGGTCTTCGGGCTCCCCTGGGTCCGATACACATACGGACGACTGGGGGATGCGCGCGTGTTCCCCGCCCTCGGCGCAGGCTTGGCGGTCGGAGGCTTCGTGGCACTGTCTTTCCAGCCCGCACTCAGTCGACACTTTTCTCCCAAACACGTGTACGAGGCGTATGGCGACCTCGCAGCCGGACAATCCGAGCCACTGGTCTCGTACAAGCTGCCGGCCACCGCCGCGCACTACTATACGAACGCTCCGGTGGAGCAGCTCGGCACGGAGGCCGAGCTGATCAGCTTTCTTCGTCGAAGCGAGCAAGGCTGGGCTATCATCGAATCGGACGAGCTGCCAAGACTGGACCGAGCCTATCGTCACAAAACGGGTGAGCACCTGTACGTCGCCGACGCGCAAAGCGCGCGACTACTCCTGATCGCTGCGCAACCGATCGCGAGACGCCCAAACCAGAGCTTCCTTGCGACCGCCGTCCTCAAAGACGCTCCCGAGGCTCAACACCTCGTTGGAGCGAGCTTCGAAGACCGGGTCGAGCTCTTGGGATACGATCTCGATCTCCCCGCGCGGGATTCGGTCGGCGCGGGGCAACGTTTCGCGGTGACCTGGTACTGGCGTGTTCTCGGCAACGCGCCGTCTGGATACCAGGTGTTCGTCCACATCGACGGTCACGGTATGCGGCTCAACGGCGACCATGTGCCGGTCGACGGACGATACCCCACCAATCTATGGGATCGCGGTGACGTGATCGTCGACAGGCAGGAGCTCACGGTTCCGGTGAACTACCCGGCCGGCGACTACGCGATCTACGTGGGCCTCTTCAGCGGGAGCAAACGACTCGAAGTGAAGGCCGGCCCCAATGACGGCGGCAATCGCGTCAACGCCGGTACCCTCCGGGTGCGCTAGTCCGAGCGATGCTCAGCGAATACGGACGCGGCTAGGTCGAGTCCCCCGGGGAAAGCCGCTTTGGATGGCTTTGGATCGTCCTCGCTCTGAGAGAGCGTTGCCATCGTGCGCGACCGACACCCCGTGTACTGCGTTGGAAGCGACGGGGCGGCCCACCCCGAGATGGTTCGTCCCGGGTCAGGCGCGGCCCAATGCGCCTCTCCGACACCCACCGGGACGCCCGTGAGTGTGTGCTGGTCCAAGATGAACGCCTCGTTCGCGCGCAGACCACGCATGCTGCGGGTCAACCGGCGGCGTTCGTCGGTTCTCAGAGCCTCGAACGCGACGCCCATGCCGACGGCGCTCCCGTCGCCCGGCCTTCTCTGAAGCTCGACGCGCTGAACGCGGCCGGCCACATAGAGCGGTTCTTCCCAGTCAGGCGGATAGAAGGTGAGCGTGACCTCCGAGCCGATCTCGAGCAGCAGGTCGGTCTGAATCCAGAGCCCGTCCTCACTCACATCGGTGACCCGGTGCGAGATCGCCTCCCCCCAGAGCTCGGAGTATACCGCGCACTCGAGATCGATGAGGCGCCGAACCGCCTTTCGCGCCTCGCGTTTGGCCCCGAACTGGCGAGCTGCCATACCCGTGCTTGTATTCGAGCGGGGCCCCAGACGGCAACTTAGAGGTCGATGACTCCATCGGGTTCGAGGACGTAGCGTGTTTGATCCCATCTCCCTGGCGTGGCCGTCGCGCGCCCGTCCCCGATCTCGTACATCCACAGACCTTCCCGGCCGGCGTGCGTGGTGCTACCGGAGCAACAAAGCGTCAACGGAGTCTCCGGTACGTGCACGTGATAACGCCAATGGATGTGCCCATGGAGGATCACACCACGGCGAGCAGCGGCGCTGATCGCAAGGAGCTCGTCTGCGTTCTCCAACCCGTGGGCGGGCCGGTCCGGTCTGCCGCTGGCGAGGCGTGGAGCGTAGTGCGTCGCGATCATCACGAAACGATCGAGCAGACGGACGTCGTCCAGAATCCGCGCCAACGCGTCCAACTCCTCGTCGGCGATACGCCCGCTCGAGTACGTGGGCTTCGGGTTCGCACGCGCGCTGTTGACACCAACCACCGCCAATCCGTCCGCGGGGAACCAAACCTGCGGCCAGACGCCGTCGACGGCGTACTCCGGGAGATCCGTCCTCATGAACTCGCCGAAGTGCTGGTCGAACCACCCTGCCTCGACCGTGTCGCGAAGGTACAGATCGTGATTGCCGGGCACGATGAAGAAACCGAGCGGCGCGTGCGTGAGCGGCTCGATGATCTTTCGCGCATAGGCGATCTCGGGCTCGGTGCCCAGTGCGGTGAAGTCGCCGGTGCAGATGACCAGATCGATCCCCTCTTCCTTGGAAAACGCGGCAAGCGCTTCGATTTTCCGGGGCGCCTCGGCAAAGACCTTTCGACGCCGGAACTGCAAATTAGCAAGACCGACGATGCGCTTGTTGAGGAAGCTGCTTATCGGCACGCCAGGGAAGCCGTCCTCGAGGTGCACGTCGCTGACGTGCAGGACCTTGGTCACGGCCATTGCGCCGGCGCCAGCAATCCGGCCCCTTCATCGAGGCCAAACCGAACGTTTACGCATTGAATCGCTTGGCCCGACGCGCCCTTGACCAGGTTGTCGATCGCGCTCATCGCGATGACCATTCCGCTGTCGAGATCTTGGGCATAGCTCAACTGAGCTCGGTTGGATCCACGCACCCAGAGCGTGTCGGGGTGCGTCCCTTCGTCCAACACTTGCACCGACGGCGACCCCGCATAGAGTGCGCGCGCCGCCTCGGTGCAGACCGCCGCCGTCACGTTCGAATCCGCAGCCCGGGCATAACAGGTCGCGAGGATCCCACGGGTCATGGGGAGCAAGTGGGGGACGAACGTGACCTGGACCGGCACGCCAGCAACTCGGCTCAGCTCCTGCTCGATCTCGGGGCCATGCCGGTGCGCGCCCGCCTTGTACGCGCGCACGCCCTCCGATGTTTCGGAGAAGTGCGTGCTGGCCGAGACACCCCGCCCCGCGCCCGACACCCCGCTCTTGGCATCGACGACGATGCTATCGAGCCGGATCAATCCGCTCTTGACCAGGGGCGCGAGCGCCAAGGTCGATGCAGTCGGGTAGCAACCAGGCACCGCGACCAGATCCGCGGTGCGCAGCTCCTCCCGGTGAAGCTCCACCAAGCCATACACCGCTTCGGGCAAGAGCGCGGGGACCGGGTGTTTGCCGTACCAGGCTTCGTACACGGAAAGGTCATCGAAGCGAAAGTCGGCGGAAAGGTCGAACACCTTTTGCCCGCGTTGCCTCAACGCGTTGACCGCTTCGGCGCTCGCCGCGTGAGGCAGCGCGCAAAACGCGAGGTCCGCCTGCTCGGCGATCGCTTGCGGGTCGAAGGGCTGCACTGGCCCAACGACGACGCCGCGGAGGCTCGGCAAGACGTCGGCGACCATCTGACCCGCGGTCGTGTTCCCCACGATAGAGACGAGCTCGAGCGAGGGGTGACCCAAGACCAGACGCACGAGCTCGGCCCCGGTGTAGCCGGTTCCTCCCACGATCGTCGCGCGTATGGGCTTTGAGGTCATCTGCTCAACTCCATCCTGATACTGACATGTGCGTCGTCTTCGGCATTAAGCAAAAAAGCCGCGGCACTGAGGGCGCCGCGGCTGCAGACTGCCAATTCCAAGCTCTCAGCGCTTGGAGTACTGGAACTTCTTGCGCGCGCCGGGCTGACCTGGCTTCTTGCGCTCCTTCTTGCGAGCGTCGCGCGTGAGGTACCCCGCGCTCTTGAGGGCGGGCTTGTTGTTCTCGTCCATGCCGACTAGCGCTCGCGCGATGCCATGGCGGACGGCCTCGGCCTGGGACGAAACGCCGCCACCGGCCACGTTGACTTCGACGTCGAACTGGCCCTGCTTCGAGAGCGCGGCAAAGGGCTGCATCGCGATAATCCTCAGGATCTCGCGCGGAAAGTAATTGTCAAACGCGCGACCGTTGACCGTCACGGTCCCGGCACCGGAGCTCAGGAAAACGCGCGCGATCGCGTTCTTCCGTTTCCCTGTGCCGTAGTGACGTCCGTCGATGAGCTTAGCGTGTGTCATTCAGTGCTTCTCTTGAGATCAAAAAGGAAAGGGCTCGGGCTTTTGTGCCACGTGGGGATGGGTCCCCTCGGAGTAGACTTTCAGCTTGCGAAACATCTGTCGGCCGAGGCTGGTTTTCGGGAGCATGCCCTTGACCGCACGCTCGATGACGAACTCCGGCCTCCGTCCAAGAAGATGTCCGTAGCTCTCCGACCTCAAACCGCCCGGGTAACCCGAATGCCGATGATAGAACTTACCATCGAGCTTGTTCCCCGTCAGGCGTATCTGGGACGCGTTGGTGACGATGACGAAGTCGCCAGTGTCGACGTGCGGCGTGAATTCGGGCCTATGCTTGCCTCGCAGGACGTGGGCCACCTTGGACGCAAGCCGGCCCAACGGTTGGCCCGCAGCATCGACGACAAACCACTTGCGCTCGATTTCAGACGCTTTGGCACTCTGGGTGGCCATGATTCGCTCCTAAGACCCCGTTTCAGGGCGCGTTTCGTAGCCGCCGCTCTTGGCCGTGTCAAGCAGGCGCGCCCCGATAATCGCAGGTCGAAACCTAGGGTTTTCCGATACCTGGCAATCGACTACCGACGCGGCGCCAGAATTGAGTTAGAAAGATAAGAGGTGAGAATTCTTATTCAAACAGCCCAGCCCACGCCCTCGCGGTCCTCGAGCATCCGGCCGACGTTTCTGCTTCTCGCGCTCGTCCTCCTTTGCGCGACCGAGCGCGCCGAGGCGCAGTCGGCGGAGATCCGGTGCATGGTCACCGAAAACGGGGCACCGGCTCGGGGCACTGTGGTGGTCGAGCAGAGCGGCCAAGAAGTAGGCGGGGGATCGTGTGGAGCAGCCATTTCGGTGCCTGCCGGCAAGTGCAAGGTAACCGTCAGGCTGGACGGGGCGCTCGACAACCCATCGAAGAGCATCGAGGTGCAGGCGAAAGCCGGCAAGACCAGCCCGGTTTCGGTCGACTTTCAGACGGGAGTGCTGGAAGTGCGGATTGAAGCCAAGGGCCCGCGCGGGACGGGGATCGTGATTGTGAACCGGGGCTCACGACGTATCGGAACGCTCGGGAGCGGGGTCGCTGCACGTCTGAGCACGGGCAAGTACCAGGTCGTCGTGCGCCTGGGTGGCGAGGAGCGCCGTTACGACGTCGACTTGCACGCCGGGCAACGCCGTCTGCTGCGCGCGCAGTTCTAGCTGGCCCATCATTTTCTGCATAGGAGCGGATGCTCGACCCGATCTTGCACACTGCTACGGTCTGAGTCGACGATGACGGACATGCCGGAGCTCGCGCGGCGCTCACCCACGCCGTCGCCTTATTCACCCAACTCGATCCTACGTTGGCTGTACCGTCGCTTCTTCGCCCACATCGCGGTTGACGAAAATTGGAGCCGCGGCGTGCGGGAAGCGGCAAGCAAGGGTGTCGTGGTCTACGTGATGCGATCGCTCTCCTTCTTGGATTTCATCTGCCTCGACTTCCTGCTGAAGAAGTTCGGCCTGCCCCTGGTTCGTTTCGTCAACGACTTGGGGCTGTGGATTCTCGAGCCTTTCGGCAAGGGAGAGCGCCGTTTGAGCCTGCGCCGACAGATTCCAGAAGCCGAAGCCTTGGAGCGGACGGTCGGCGACGGATACAGCGCATTGCTGTTCCTCAGGCGCCCACCGAAGCTCGGCAGTCAGGCGCGCCGTGGCCGGGAGCTGGAGGTGGACCTGATCCAGACGCTCGTCGCGAAGCAACGCACCTCTAATCAACCGATCCTGCTGGTGCCGCAGACTTTCGTCTGGAGCAAACAAGCGGGGACTGCGAGCCCCAGTTTGCTCGACCTGCTGTTTGGGCCGGTGCAGTGGCCAGGCCGACTTCGCGTGCTGTTCCAGTTCTTGCTGAACTACCGCGACGCGAAGCTGCGTTCGGGGGAGCCGTTCAATCTTCAAAACTTCCTCGTCAGGAACCCCGGACTGACCGACACAGAGGCCGCCAACAAGGTTCGGTACGCGCTGCTTCGGCGCATGGAACGCGACCGAGCCGTCATCCTCGGACCGATGAAGAAGACCCCGGCTCGGATTCAGGACGAGCTGCTCCGAAGCCCTCGCCTCCGCGCTGAGATCGAGCGCTATGCCGACGAAAAGGGCATGTCGTACGCCAAGGCCGAGAACGTCGCTCGCAAGCAGCTGCGACGCCTTTGCGCCAAGCAAAGCCTTTTCGTCGTCGACGTGTTGCACCGGTTCCTGACTTGGGTTTGGTCGAAGATGTACGACGGTGTCGTACTCGACAAAGAGGGCCTCGAGCGCGTACGTGAGGCCGCTCGCGACGCCTCCCTAGTCCTGCTCCCGAGTCACAAGAGCCACATCGACTACCTGGTGCTGAGCGATCAGCTCTACGGCAACGCGCTCATGCCTCCGCTCATTGCGGCCGGTGAAAACCTCAGTTTCTGGCCCATTGGCGCTTTGCTCCGTCGGGGTGGCGCGTTTTTCATTCGCCGCAGCTTCCACGGAGATACGCTCTATCCTGCTCTCGTCGAGGCCTATGTGCGCAAGCTCCTGGCCGAGGGCTTCACCATCGAGTTCTTTCTCGAGGGCGGCCGCTCCCGCACCGGCAAATCACTGCCCCCCAAGTACGGCCTGCTGTCGATGGTCTTCGATTCGGCGACCAAGCTCCACGGCACCAAGATCAAGCTCGTCCCGATCTCGATCGGCTACGAGCGGATCATCGAGGAACGTTCTTTCGTTCACGAGCTATCCGGCGGCGACAAGCAGTCTGAGAACGTGGGGGACTTGATCAAGAGCTCGAGCATCCTCCGGTCGAAATGGGGCCGGCTGTACGTTCAGTTCGGTGAGATCATCGACCTCGACGAGTTTCGGCAGGAAACGGCCCAGCGTTTGAGCGTCGGCCCAGTTAGCCCAGAAGACAAGCGGAATGCGGTTCGGGCCCTTGCCCACAAGGTGATGTATTCGATCAACGAAGTTACCGTGGTGACGCCGGCGGCGCTCGTGGCGATCGCCCTGTTGAGCCATCAGAAACGGGGAATGACGCGGACTTCTCTGTTGAGCGCATGTCGGGACTTGCTGGCGACCTTGGAGGTCATGGGGGCTCGAATCGCCCACCAGCTCCGCATCGGAGAGGAACGGCTTCGTGAGGACACAATCGACGAGGCGTTGCGTCTGTTCTTGGATGCCCGCCTGATCGTCGCGCACGACACGGGGCCGGAGCCGATCTACACCATCGATTCGGAGCACCGGATCGCGCTCGAGTATTACCAAAACACCATCATTCACTTCTTCGTGCCCCGGGCGTTGATCTCGGCGGCGCTCTTGGTCGATACCGAGCAGCGCGCGAGGATTTCGCGCCTCAGCGCGCGCGTCCGGCAGCTCTCCAAGCTGTTCAAGCACGAGTTCATCTATCGGACCAATGCGAGCTTCGATCAGATCTTCGAAGAGGCCCTTCACGACATGGCACGCGATGGGGAGATCGAGATTCAAGACGGCGATGCGCAGGCCACCGAAGGCGTGAAACGTCAACGGCTCGAGCGATACGCAGTGATGCTTCAGACGTTCTTCGAGAGCTATCTGCTAGCTCTGCGTGGCGCCGAGATCGTGCTCGATGGCCCAATTCCCAAGAAGGATTGGTACAAGCGCACCCTGGCGCTGGGTCAACAGATGTATCTTGCCGGCGAGATCGAACGCCGCGAATCGCTCTCGAAGCTCAAGTTGGAGACGGCGCTCAAAGCACTACAAGATTACCAGCTCATCAAGATGACCGGAGATGTCCTCGAGCGTAGTGCAGAGGTGGAAGGCGTGGCCGACCTGCACGCGCTCGAACCAAAGCTCACCGGATTTCTGCGCTGACCACTCTCGACGGCTCGCGGCGAGTGTTCGCCCAGACGCTACAGACATCTTTCAGCACGCAGCGTTCGCACTTGGCGGTCACGGGGCGGCTGGGGCACTCTCGCGACACGCCGAGGTGGCAGAGCGCGAAATCGTATTTGACGGGGTCGTCTGGATCGAACTTCCGCAACGCGGCCGTGATCTCCTCAGCGGCCGCCCAGCTCGCGGTGCGGCGATTCGTGAGCCCGAGATTGCGACTGATGCGATGAATGTGCGTGTCGACCGGGATCAGCAGCTTGGAGGGCGCGATTGGCCAGAGGCCCAAATCGACTCCGTCGGCGGGGCGGATCATCCATCGCGCGTAGAGAACGAGGCGCTTACACGCGCTTCCCGCACGAGGATCGCTGACCAGGTGGCGCAAGCTCCGACTGGCAGAGTCGCCGCGAATGGCATCGGCGAAACGCGCCAGTGCCTCGCGAAAGTTTCCAGCGCTCGCCCGATGATAGTGCGCGAATGCGTTTCCCAGTGTTTCATGCCGTCGACGAAGCTCCCCGGCCCGCCAGAGCACGGACGCGAGGTGCTCTGCCCGATAGATGCGGTGGACGAAGCCCTGAAGGCGGCTGCAAAGCTCTGCATGGCCGGCATCCATCACCGTTGCCGCGGGTTCGGGACCCAGTGCTGCCAAGGCTCGATCGATGCTTCGCCGAGCGGCCACGGCATTGCCGAAAGCGAGGCTCGACGCGATGAGACCGACCACTTCCTGATCACCAGGCTCATCGTAGCGGTGCACGCAATCGACAGGGTCTCTGCGTCGAGTAGACTCGGCATCACAACCAGCGAGCAGCGCGTCCAGGCGTTGGCGTATACCGTCCACTTCGTTGGGGTTCTTGCTATATTGCCGAGCTAGCTGCAATGATCAGACGCTGTCTTCCCAAACGCGGCCTATGCATGATCTCGATTCTTTGCGCGCTCGCCTCGGGTTGCGCGCACGATTCGGGCAACGTGGGGCAAACCACACCGCGTACGGGCGTCGGCCCGCGGCTCGACCTCGGGGTGCGGCTGACCGATGGTCGGTGGCTCGAGCTCGGGGATCTGCGCGGATCGCCGGTGCTCGTCTACGTATTCGCCACGTTCGACGCGGTCAGCCAAGCGGACCTGAAATCACTTCGACCCTTCGTTCCGCAGCATCCCGACGTCATCGTAGTCGGAGTAGCGGCACAACCACGGGCGACGCAACTGGTGGAAGCGTGGGCATATGCGCTCGATCCACCGTTCGTCGTCGGCTACAACCCAACCGGTATCGTCGAGACTGGCGAAAGCATGCTCGGGAAAATCGAGACCGTCCCGACGTTCATCCTCTATGACGCCAATGGCTATGAGGTGTGTCGCGAAACCGGTTTGCTGACGGAAGGCGAGCTGGTCGCAATGGTCGAGCGGCTGACGGAAGCTAGACGAGGCTCGGCTTTCTCCAAAGGACACTCAGTGAAGCGCTGAGACGCCGTTCCACGAGCGAGCGAACCGCTCGGGCGGAATCGCAGCGCAAGGCATCGCGGGCCACTGCCTCGGCCGTCCGTAGGTCGATGTGACGAACGACCGCGCGGGCCAGCGGCACGACGCTGACGGGCACCGATATCTCCCGGTAGCCGAGCCCCAACGCCAAGCCGAGCCCAACCGGATCGGCAACCATGTCGCCACACATCGAGCACGGCACTCCCGCACCGGTTGAAGCGCTGATGATTCGGTCGAGGAGGAAGAGAACCGCCGGGTCGAGCGGATCGGCGGAGCGGCGACCATTGCCCCGGTCGACAGCCAACGTGCAATGGGCCAGGTCATTGGTGCCTACGGCAAGGAAATCCGCGTGTTCGACGAACTGTTCCACGAGCAATGCGTCGGAGCCACGGCGTCGATGACTCTCCGGTAGACATCGACTTGCTCCTCCTCGGACGGCGGCTCGACGCGAGCGAGGCACATGAATTCGGTCCGATACAGCCCAATCCCGTCGGCACCGCTCTGCAGCACGGCCTTTGCCTCGTTCGGCAGCTCCACGTTGGCAGCGACGGAAATCGAAACACCATCTCGCGTCACCGGGCTAGTCGAGCTCTCCGCCCGCAGAAGCGTCTGGAATCGGTCGTGGCGTGCCTCTGCCTTGATGCGTTCGACGTCGGACACGCCCACGGTGACCTCGCCAGAGAATCCATCGACTAGAACCACCTCCGCGTCCCGAATCCCGATCGGCAGTGGACCGACGCCAACCACGGCGGGCACGCCGAAGGTTCGCGCGAGAATCGCCGTATGACTGCTCCCCGCGCCCATCTCGGTCACTAGACCCACCGTTGGGGGCGCCAACATGTGAACCGCATCCGCCGGCGTGAGGTCCCGGGCTATCAGCACGGTCGGCCCGTCGCCGCGCGGCTCACCGCGTCGCTCCTTGCGCAGGTGACGGAGCAAGTGCTGTTGAACGTGCTCGATGTCCCGCGCTCTTTCGCGGAAGCAGGGCGAGATATCGTCGAGAAGTGGCTTCTTGAGTCGCTCAGCAACTTGCGACTAGGCCCACTCGGCGTTGATTCGCTCTCGGCGGATCGCCTCGGCGATCGCGTCGACGAGCAGGGCATCGCGGTGCATCAAGAGGTAGACGTCCAGAATCGGTGCGTGCGTGGAGCCGTGACGGCTACGCCGATCGATGCCGCGACTCCCTTTAGGCGAGCGGGACGCATCATTGCGATTCTCCGAAACCACCGGAGACCAGAGCGCACAAAGCCGCGAGCGCCTCGTCGGCATCGGTGCCCATCGCGCGAAGTGTGAGCTTGGCGCCCTTCTGACCACAGAGCAGCAGCACGCCCATGATGCTTTTGGCGTCCGCGATTCGATCGTCTTTCGTCACCTCGACCGTGACCGTCTGGGGCCCGCTCACGGAGCAACTCGCTGTGCGTCTCGATGTAAAACGACGACCTCGTGACGGTCGCCGAGCAGACGAGCCAACTCCTCGGCCATGGCGACGGACCGGTGCCTCCCCCCGGTGCAACCGAGCGCAATGGTCAGGTATGCCTTCCCCTCACGCGAATACTTCGGAAGCGCGTAGTCCAGCAGGGGTTGAAGGTGTCGAATGAGCTCCTGCGTCTCGGGGGCCTGCAGCACGAACGCCGATACCTCGGGGTCCATCCCGGTCTTGGGGCGCAAGGCGTCGACGAAGTGCGGGTTGGGCAGGAAGCGCAGGTCGAACACCAGGTCCGCATGCACCGGGGCTCCGTACTTGAAACCGAAAGAGACCAGACGAACGACCATGGACGGCCGGTCCAGATCACGACCGATGTACGCCACGAGATGATGTCGGAGGTCGTGAACGCTGAAGTCCGTGGTGTCGATTACGATGTCGGCCCGTGCGCGCAGCCCCGCCAGCCGCTCGCGCTCTCGAGCGATCGCGCCATGAAGATCTCCCGTGCGGGCAAGCGCGTGAGGCCTCCTGGTTTCGCTGAACCGTCTGATGAGGACGTCGTCCGCACAATCGAGGAAGATGACTCGTACGCGGTGCCCCGAGTCTTCCAGCTCCGCAATCGTTTCCTCCGCGCCGCTGAGAAAAGCACCGGTGCGAACGTCGATGCCCAACCCGACCCGCTCGAGCTTGCCCTCCTGACCGACCAATCTCAGTAGCTCCGGCGCCAAGCCGGGTGGCAGGTTGTCGACACAAAAGTAGCCCGCATCCTCGAGCACGCGGAGCGCACTCGTTCGACCTGCGCCCGAGAGGCCTGTAACGATGACGATCTGGGCAGTAGCGCTCATTCGGTGGACCTCGGGCCCGACTCTTCCATCTCGCCCATCAAGGTGCTGATGAACCTCTGCGCGCCGTGATAGCCCGCGGGCTTGAGAATGTGATTGCGCGCGGCAACCTCGGCGCGCGTCCGAGGATCTGCCCCGAGGGCAGGAGCGACAAGATCACTTGATCGTCGGCGACGAACCGATGGCCGCGCTCGACCAGAAACAGGGCGCACTCACTCTTGCCGATGCCGCTCGGGCCGAGCAGCAAGGTGCCAACGCCGTGCACGTCCATCAACACGCCGTGGCGGGTCTCGGAAGGGGCGAGGACCCCGTCGAGCACCAGATGAATCAGCTGGGTCGCACGGCTGGAGCGGGGTGCCGCGATGGCAAGCGGCGTCGACGTTTCCCGCGCGGCTTGCAGGAGCGCGGGCGATGGGTCGGCGCCCCGCGTCACGACGACCAGGGAAAGCCCCATGCCGAACAGCTCTCGCACGCGCCGAAGCTGTTCCTCCGGCGGCAAGGTGCCGAGGAATGTGAGCTCGGTCTCGCCCAGAATCTGTACCCGGGTAGGAACCACTCCATGGGTGTGCCCAGCTAGCGCGAGCCCGGGCTTTTGCACCCGCGGATGATCGAGCATCCGGTGCGTTCCCGCTTGTCCGGCGGCCAGTCGCATGATGGCATCGAGGCGAGGTTCGGCGAGAAAATGGGCGACCGTGATGCCGGGTCCGACGCGCATGCTTGGCAGGCTATCGGGCCGCGAAGAGGAGGTCTTCGTCACCTTCGCATCATACGCGAGTGCAGCCTCACTGTCTGCACGTCAGGACTCGATCAGCGTCCGGTAGGCCTCGTTGCGGTCCCTGGCCTTGAGAAGCGCGGTCCGCCTTTCCTCGTCTCTGAGCACCCGGGACACGCCAGCCAGGGCGGCCAGATGCTTGTGTGGCATCGACCTCGGTCCCACGATTCCAACCAGAATCTTGACGGGTAAGCGGTCGACCGCCTCGAAATCGACACCAGCAGGACAGACGGCAACCGCCGCTCGGAGCTCGTCGATCCCTTCGTACCGACCGTGCGGAATCGCAACCCCGCTTCCGATGCCCGTGCTTGCCAAACGTTCGCGTTCGAGGAGTACCTCGTAAATGGTCTCTTCATTGGCGGTCCCCTCCGGCATCGTGAGGAGCGATGCGATTGCGCGCAGCGCAGCCTCCTTGTCGGAGACCGTCAACCCGATGCGCACACGCTCCGGATGAAGAAGGTCGGCCAGCATGACGGGGCAGGCGATACTCCACCTGCCTCAGGGGTGCAATGCGGATCAATCCTCGGGGCGCCGGAGGGTGTCACCGCTATGCCGTCGGCGATCCGTCTCCGTTGCTTTCGTGTCGCGAACTTGCCGGTCGATCTTGTCGACGACCTGATCGATCGTCGCGTACATGTCCTCTGACTGACCGTGACCAGCGTACTGGTGGCCGTCGCCGGTCAGGTTCAGGTCGACGCGGTGTAGGTGTCGCTCCATCGAGAACGTCACCTCGGCATGCAGGGGCGCCCTCATGTACTTCTGGACCTTGCCTATTTTCTCGGATGCGTAGTTCTTGATGGCATCGGATGACTCCATGTTGCGAAATGTGTAGCTAATACGCATCGAACCTCCAGAGACTAAAAGTACTTTTTACGCTTTGATGAGCTGAGAATTCCGAGCATCTCCCGATACTTTGCAACGGTGCGCCGGGCGATCTTGATGTCGTCTTGTCCGAGTATTTCAACGATTCGTTGGTCTGACAATGGGGCTTTCGGGTCCTCGCTGCCGATGATGCCCTTGATCGCTTGTTTTACGCTTTCTGACGCGATGTCGTTGTGATTATCCCGCTTTATGGCGCTGTTGAAGAAGTACTTCAACTCGAAAGTGCCCCGGGGGGTGTGGACGTACTTGTTGCTGGTGACTCGGGAAATCGTGCTCTCGTGCATGCCGACGGTCTCCGCCACGTCTCGCAGAATCATCGGTTTGAGGTGCTCGATACCCTTGTCGAAAAAGTCCTGTTGCTTCTCGACGATGCACTCCGTGACTTTGACGATAGTCTTGCGGCGTTGGTCGATGCTTCGAATCAACCATTGCGCGCTTCGGAGCTTGTCCTGGATGTACTCCTTGGCTTTTGGGTTGTCCGCCATCGCGGAGCGGTAGAATCCGCTGATCTTGAGCTTGGGCATCCCGTCGTCATTCGCCACCACGTAGTACTCGTCGCCCACCCTGTGCACGTAGACGTCCGGGACGATGTACCGAGGCTCCTCGGTTTGGAATCGGCGCGCCGGGCGCGGCTCGAGCTCGGCGATGATCTGCGCAATGTCATACACCTCCTCGAGGGAGCATTCACACGCTTTGGCGATCGCCGGGTAGTGACGCTTCTCGAGGTCGCTCAAATGGTCGGAAATGACCCGTGCCACTAGCTCGTCCATGCCGTAATGCTTGGCCTGAATGCCAAGACACTCTTCGAGGGAACGGGCGGCGACCCCCAGCGGATCGAACTGCTGAATCATCGTGAGGACTTCTTCAGCATCCTCGGCGTCGAGACCTGCTTCGTCGGCCAGTCGCGGGACGACTTCCTCCGGTGCGACTCCTTCGATCCTCAAGTACCCGTTGTCGTCCAGGTTTCCGATGACCAGCACGGCGAAGCGTCGCTCGTCCTCCACGAAGTCGCCCATGCGCAGCTGCCATTCGAGATGCTCGCTCAGGTCTTCCATCGTCGACAGGGTCGCCTCGAGGCCGGGCATCTCGTCATCCGGCCCGCGGCGGATCGACGGCATCGGAGCCTCGTTCGACTGATTCTCGAGGTAACGCTCCCAGTCGATTTCTTCCTTCTTGGCCTCGTGAGCCTTCACCTCGGCAGAAGGCGACTCCTCGGAACCTGCGCTGCTTGACTCGCGCGGCTCGGGCCCCTCTTCGAGCACGGGGTTCTCCAGCAGCTCCTCCTGCACGAGCTCGCTCAATTCCATACGTGACATCTGCAAGAGCTTGATCGCCTGCTGCAATTGCGGCGTCATGATCAGCTGCTGCGATAGTTTGAGTTGCTGCTTGAGCTCCATTCAGTCCCCACGCCCCAGGAAGTGCGTTGATTCGCAGTATAGACGTCTAGAGCGCCCAGGGAAACTCGCCTGCGCAGCCTCGCGATTCCTCCCCGGCTCGGCTACCCTATCCGCGTGGGGAGCCTTCGACCATTTTCGAGCTCGGTCGTCATCGTCGCAGACGACGATCGGGCGACCCGCGAGCGAATCTCTCGATTGCTCCGCGCGCGCGGGCTGGTGGCGGTCCCCACCAGCAACGGACAGAAGGCGATCGACGCCGTTCGTGCACGGCCGGTCGATCTGGTGGTCCTCGACGCGAACATGCCCGGGCTCAACGGCGTTGATACGTGCAAAGTGGTCAAGACGATCACGAAGGATCGCTTCGTGCCGATAGTGCTCCTCACCGCGCCCGGGGAGCTGAGCGCGCGTGTGCAGGGCTTGCGTACCGGCGCGGACGACCATTTGACAAAACCATTCGACGACGCCGAGCTGCTGGCGCGCGTCGATCAAATGCTGCGTGTGAAACGCGCTCATGACGACGTGCAGTTTGCCAAGAAAGAGCTCCGCTACACCTCACTGCACGATCAGCTCCACACACTGCCAGACCACCGACACTTCCATGATTGTCTGGAGAAAGAATTCGACGAAGCGCAGCGACACCTGGATCCGCTCGCTTGTTGCATCATCGCAGTTGACGACTTTCGAGGGATGGTCTCGCAACACGGAAGTGACGTCGCCGCACAGATCCTCGCCGAAGTGTCCGAGCGGGTGCAGCGCACCATCCGCGCGACCGACGTGGCCGCGCAATTCAGAACCGCGGAGTTCGGCTTGCTACTGCCGAATACGCGCCCTGCAAGGGCGCTCGCCTTGGCGGACCGCCTCGTCTCCGAGATCGCCCTGAGGCCGCTCGACCTCGGGCAGACCCGAATCGAGCTAGCGATTTCAATTGGCGTCGGGCTCTATCCCAGCGGCAACATTCGTTCGCACAGCGAGCTATTGGACGCTGCGAGCATCGCAGTGGCCCGTGCGCGCGTCGCCGGGCCGAACCGAGTTTGCGTGGTGCAGCAGCAGGGGTACATCTTCCTTCCGACGATACCGGGGGCAGCCTAACCCGCGCCCATTCGGCGGGCACCGAGCGCCACCACCAAGAGCCCGGCGAGCATCAGCGAGAGCCCCCAGCGCCATTCGACGTCGGCGGTGAAACCCTCCGCGACGAGTCCTATCCGCCGGGTCGTGTAGAGCAGCGGCAATGCGCCTCCCACCGCCAATCCGAAGACAGCAGCACGCGCCGCACGCATCGCAACACGACTGCGACGCCGCCACACGATCCACAGGATCGCTGCGGCGACTCCGGGGGGCAACCAGAGATTGCCTGCGCCATCGATCGCGACTTCCAGCGCGGACGCCGAGATCTCCGAAGCCCGGACGCCCGTTGCCCTGACAAACGGTGTGACGAACCCGATCAAAACGAGCGATGCACCGAGCAGCACCGCTCCGCGCCCCAGACGCGGATCGGCAAAAAACGTCACGCCCTCCAGAACGGGGTCGGGTGCACGCGGAAGCCTCTCGATCGGTACCAGATCGAGCTCGTGCTCCGGACACTCCATACGGTCTTCGAAACCCTCGCGGCAGAAGGGACAGAACAGGATTGGAGCGGTTTCAGATGAATCTGCAGATTGAGGCATGCTTCGATCTGAGTCGCCGTGCGTTCTTGCTGCGTTCGTGATATCCGCTCTCCCGGACGATGAAGATTCGGGGTCTCACCAAAGTCGACTACGACTATATCATCTCGGTGCTCGACCAGTGGTGGGGCGGACCCGCGGGGAGGCGGGCGGACCCCATGTTCTTCTACGAGTTCGGCGAGCATGGGCTGGTTGCCGAGTTGGACGGGCAAGTGATTGGCTTTCTTCTCGCCGTGTTGGTGCCGGCACCGTCGGCGACTGGATACG
>JBAVOF010000176.1:0-11030 GCA_049691835.1 Polyangiales bacterium | reverse complement strand
CGCATGAACCCCGTTCCAAAATCGACCAATGAATCGGCGTCCTTTGCTAGCTTTGCGGTTCCGCGGGCACCTTCGGGGAACGCGAGGACGAGCCGCTCCGCGTTCAATAGGCGCGCTGCCTGATCGGGGTGCCCCGTGAACTGGCCCATGCGGCTCATGATCTGCGAAGCGCCGGGAAACTCATGGATGAACTTGTCGATCATTGCGTGAGGAAGACGCGGCGGCTCGGCGTCGAGCAGCATCGACCCCATGACCATGGCACCGTCGATCGCGACCCCTCCCGAGTGATTGCCCACAAGGATGGCCCTTCCTCGGGAGGGCACGTTGTCGATCCCGTACACGTCGACCTTGAAGTAGTACCGGTAGATCCATGCGAACGCAGAGACGAATCGGGTCAGGTCGTTCTTGTCGATGCCGTAGGGATCCACCCCGAACTTGTTGAATTCGAGATCGAGCGCTTCGATGCGGGCTGCGACCTCGGGATCGATGGGTAGTAGCTTGTCGAACAATGCGACCTCGCTTGGTTCGATGATCTGTATGTTGTCGCCGTGTCGAACGCAATCTCACTGGGAACCAGGCTTGCGAATGCCCAAGGCACGCATTTTCTTGTAGAGGTGGCTTCGCTCGAGCCCCAGGTCTGCCGCAGTCTTGGTCACGTGACCATCGCGAAAGTCTAGAGCCTGAGCGATCAGGTCCCGCTCGACTGATTCGAGCATCTGACGCAGCGGTGTTTCCGGTCGAAAATAGGTATGGGACACCTCCGCTGAATCCAATGGCAGTAGAGCCCTAGCCTGCGCTGCCGTGATGGTCTCGTCAGGGGTGAGGATCACGAGGCGCTCGACCAGGTTTTGCAACTCCCGGACGTTGCCGGGGTAGGCATACATCTCCAAAAGGTGCATTGCCCCTGGCGTGATGCTCTTTCCCGGGCGTTCGTGCACCTCGCAGGCGAGCGCGAGGAAGTGCTCGGCGAGCAGCGGCACGTCCTCGATGCGCTCTCGAAGCGCGGGAACCCTGAGCGGTACGACGTTGAGCCGATCGAACAAATCGGCTCTAAACCTTCCCGCCGCGATTTCCCTTTCGAGCAACTTGTTCGTTGCGGCGACCACGCGTACGTCGACCCTGACTGTCGACGAGGAGCCGACCCTCTCGAGCTCGCCTTCCTGCAGAACCCGCAAGAGCTTGGCCTGCATCTGAGCAGGCATGTCGCCGACCTCGTCCAGAAAGAGAGTTCCGCGGTGAGCTCGTTCGAACTTGCCGCGGCGTTGCTTCGTTGCCCCGGTGAAAGCGCCGACCTCGTGTCCAAAGAGCTCACTTTCGATCAGACCCTCGGGAACCGCGGCGCAGTTCAGCTTTTCGAACGGTCCTGTCGCCCGCGAGGAACCGGCATGAATCGCTGCGGCGACGAGCTCCTTGCCCGTGCCCCGCTCCCCGAGGATCAGGACCGGGGCATTGGCGCGCGCCGTGAGCTCGATCTGCTCGCGCAGAGCGGCCATGGCCCGGCTCCGTCCGAGCAGTGCTTGACCTGCCCCGGAGCGCCGCCGAAGCTCCCGGTTCTCCCGTTGAAGCTCCCGGAGCTCGAGGCTTCGCTTCAGCGACAGCAGCAACCGGTCACTTCCAATCGGCTTCTCGATGAAGTCCTCCGCCCCGCGACGCGTTGCCTCCATCGCGACCTCGATCGTCGCGTGCCCACTCATCATGATCACTGGCGTCGTGATTTTTTGCTTTCGCAGCTCCTCGAGCATCTGTAGGCCGTCGATGCCGGGGAGCTGGACATCCAGCAAGATCGCGTCGAAGCTCTGCTTGGCGAGCGTCTCGAGTGCGTGCTCCGCGCTTGCCGCGACGTCGACTTCGTAGCCCTCCAGCTCGAGGGCGCGCGAAACCGTGCTTAGGATGCTTCGTTCGTCGTCGACGACGAGAATGGCCGCGGCCACCATTGGGCTACGCTAGCACAGGCCACCGCACGCTCATGTGCCGGTTTGTTCGCCCGGCGTCTTGCTGGGGATCCAGCGGACGTAGGTCGTCGATCCCCGTTGATTGGCTCGGAGCCACGGGGTGAGCTGCTCGGGCGACTCCGGACGCGCATAGAGGTAGCCTTGAGCGATGTTGCAACCGTGTTGACGCATGTATTGGAGCTGTGCCTCGGTTTCGACGCCCTCTGCGATCACCTCCAAGCCCAGATTCTGTCCGAGACCGATGATCATCTTGGAGATCGGGCCCCCACGGTCGTTCGATTCTACGCTTTGAACGAAGTTTTGGTCGATTTTCAGCGCGTTCAGTGGGAACTCGTGCAGATAGGTGAGTGACGAATAGCCTGTGCCGAAGTCATCGATGGCGATTCGCACGCCCAGTTCCCGAATGTCGCGCAGCAGCGCTCCGGCCTGTGCCGGATCGGACATTAGGCAGCTCTCGGTCAGCTCCAGCTCCAGAAGCTCAGGTGCGAGCTTGGTGTCTTGAAGCGCCGATCGAACTTTCTCGATCAGCATCGGATCCTCGAACTGCTGCGCCGATACGTTCACCGCGATACGCATCGGCTCCAAGTCCGATGCATGCCACCTTCGAGTTTGCTCGCAGGCGGTTTGCAAGACCCACTCGCCTACCTCGTTGATCAAGCCGAACTCCTCCAGACCAGCGATGAAGTGATGCGGGGTCAGGAGCCCGCGGGTCGGGCTCATCCATCGAATGAGCGCCTCCACGCCTATCACCATCCCCGTTCGAAGGCAGATCTGCGGTTGGTAAACCAACTCGAATTCGTTTCGTTCCACCGCCCGTCGCAGCGCCCATTCGAGCGCATGCCTCGATTGCGCTTCCTCCTGCATTGCGTCGGCGAAGAACTGGTATCGGCCGCGTCCGGAGGACTTCGCCTGGTACATCGCCAGGTCGGCCGCCCGAAGAAGCTCCGATAGGTCATTCCCATTTTCTGGGTACATCGCGATTCCGACGCTCGTAGAAGTCTTCACTGCGTGCCCGTCGATGGTGGTGACCGCACTCAGGCTGTCGATGATTCGCTCAATGACAGGCAAAACCTCCCGGGCCTCACTCACACCTTCCAGAATCACCGCGAACTCGTCGGCGCCGAGGCGAGCAACCGTGTCCTGGTCGCGGACGCTCGCGCGGATTCTGCGCGCCGCTTCGATGAGCAGCTTGTCGCCGATGTCGTGCCCCAGCATGTCGTTGATCTCTTTGAAGCGGTCCATGTCGAGGATCAGCGCAGCGACACCCGAACCCGAGCGTAGTGCCCGTGCCAAGGCGTGATCGACCCGCTCGCGGAGGAGCGTCCTATTCGGAAGCGAGGTGAGTTGATCGAAGTGCGCTAGGCGCACCAGCTCCAGCTCGGTTCGCTTGCGTTCGATCGCATAGCGGATGACACGATGCAGGTTGGCTCCGTCGATGTGACCCTTCACCAGATAGTCCTGTGCCCCGGCTTTGACCGAGCGAAGGGAAATCGCCTCGTCCTCCCATGCGCTGACGATGACGAGCGGGACGTCTGGATAAGACGTCTGCAGGCTGGCGACCGTGTCCGTCCCCCTCGAGTCCGGCAGATTGAGGTCGGCGAGGATCACGTCCGGGACGAGGTCTTCGGCAGAGAGCACGGCGTCGTTCAGAGTGCGAACGTGTGTCACCCGATAGTACGAAGACGAGACCCTGCGCAGCAGCCTTCGAAGCAGCTGTGCATCGATCAGACTGTCCTCCACGAGCAGGACGTCCCTGACTTCATGCTCTTCTTCGCCGTCACTCTGGTCGAGCATACCCACCACCTAGAAAATACCATTACAGCGCCTTATTACAGTGCTATGGTTCAAAGGGGGAGTCAAGGGTGATCCGCGACGCAGATTGAACGTGCTGCTCCACAAGCCTCAAATATCAGCGATTTCAGATACGGGCCCCATGCGGATCTTGATTGTGTCCGCTGACCCGCAATGCGCGATGCTCGTGCGCGAGAGCCTGCGGGCCTGGCCCGAAGCCCTGGAGTGTCGAGTAGCGACCTGCCCCGCGGACGCCGTCACCCAGATCGGGAGTCACGCACCACACTTGCTTTGCTGGGACACCCGTCTCGCCGAGGAGCGCCCAATCGTTGCGCAGGGGATCTGCACGTTTCTTCTCGGCGCTGAATCGTGCACGCTGTCCGAGGAGCAAGCCTCGGAGATGGCGATCCCGGACGCGTACGTCGCAGGCCTGCTGCGGTCGATCAACCGGGAATATGCGTTGCGCCGCTTGTCTGCTCAGCTGCGCGACGACGAGACCAGCAGGACGCCGCCCTGGTCGAGCATGCCGCCTGACGCTCCACCCAACGTGCATGGAGTGCGAGTGTCTGAAGATCGCCTTCGCGCGGTCGGCCGCCTCGCCGCAGGCCTAGCCCACGAGGTGAACAACCCGCTCACTTTCGTGCTCGCGAACATCGAGAGTCTGCGGGAATCACATCAAACCATACGTCGGTTCATTCGAACCTTGCGTGTAGATTTGTCGACCCGGGAAGTCATCACGCCCCAGTCCTTCGACCAAATCATGGACGAAGCGAACCTCCAGGAAGTCCTGGACGACGTCGCCGATATGCTCACCGATTGTTACAAAGGGACGCATCGAATCCAGGATATCGCACGCAGTCTGGGGACGTTCTCTCGCGCCGACGATGGCCAAGCCGAGATGGTCGACGTCACTCGAATCGTCGATGACGCCTGCGCGATGGTGTTCAATCAGATCCGCTACAGGGCACGTCTCGTGAAGCGATCCGAGCCCATCCCGATGATCGCCGCCTTTCCGGGACGCATCGCTCAGGCTCTGGTCAACATGCTGACCAATGCGGCGGAGGCCATCGATGGCGGCGCCTACGAACAGCATCGAATCGTCGTCTCGACGCGTGCGGAGGGCGATTGTGTCGTCGTCGAAGTCAGCGATACCGGCGTGGGCATCCCGAAAGCAGACCAGGCGAGGATCTTCACACCTGGTTTCACCACCAAGGCGCAGCATGGAGGGATGGGTTTGGGCCTGAGCGCCTGCAGGCGCGTGGCCAAGGAGCACGGCGGAAGGCTCGAGGTGCACAGTCTTCCCGATCGCGGAACCCGCTTCGAGCTCATCCTTCCGATCGACACCGGGCTCACCACGGTCGAGCAGCGACACGAGAGTCTCCCTGTCTCCGAAGCGCCAGAGAAACGTGCACGCCTGCTGATCATCGACGACGACGCGATGGTACTTTCCGCCTTGCGGAGGCGGCTGCATCGCCGGTACGACGTCGTCACGGTGCTCGGAGGCGTCGAAGCGCTGGCGCGACTCGCCGAGGATCCGGGCTTTGACTCCATCGTCTGCGACCTGATGATGCCCGAGGTCGATGGCAAGGCGTTCCATGATGCCGTCCAGCAGGAACATCCGGAGCTGGCAGATCGGATCGTGTTCATGAGTGGGGGCGCGTTCACCTCCCGCCTCCGAAAGTTCGCCGCCTCGGTGTCCAATCCGGTGTTGCAAAAACCGGTCAGTCGGGAAGACCTCGAGTCGATCCTGTCGGTGAGCCGCGACGACGGTAAGTGACGCTCAGTCGTTCCGGAACCCGAGCTCTTTCATCTTGTTCTGCAGGCTCTTGCGCGAGATCTTGAGTAGGCGCGCCGTGTGCGTGACGTTTCCCCCCGTTCGATCGAGCGCACGACCGATGAACTCGCGTTCCAGCTCGAGCGTCGCCTTCCTCACGACTTCCTTGAGACCCGTCTCTTTGGGCGTTGCGCCCAGTCCGGCGTCGCCCGTCTCGACCTCGCGATCGGCGTCACGCAGCTCCGCCGGCAGGTGTTCGGCGCCGATTTCGCCGTCCTCGGCGAAGATCATGCACCGCTCTACGATGTTCTCGAGCTCTCGGATATTCCCCGGCCACTGGTAGCGAAGGAGCACGTTCATCGCCGCGTCGTCGAATCCGGTGACGGCACGCCCCAACTTGGAGTTGAACTTCTGGACGAAATGTTCGAGCAAGAGTGGAATGTCGCTAGGGCGATCGCGAAGGTGCGGCAGCTGCACGTGAACCACGTTGAGGCGATAGTAGAGGTCTTCTCGAAATCCGCCGTCAGCAATGCTTGCCTTCAGATCCCGGTTAGTCGCCGCGACGAGTCGAATGTCGACTTTGATCGTCTTGATGCCACCGACTCTCTCGAACTCCTGCTCCTGCAGGGCCCGAAGGAGCTTCACCTGCATATTGACCGGGATTTCTCCGATCTCGTCGAGGAACAGGGTGCCGCCATCGGCCAACTCGAAGCGCCCCGGTTTGCTCGTGACCGCGCCCGTAAACGCGCCCCGCTCGTATCCGAAGAGCTCGCTTTCGAGCAGGTCGGGCGGGATTGCCGCGCAGTTGACACTGACGAACGGTCTTTTCTTGCGGGAGCTGTTCTCATGAAGAGCCCGCGCGATCAGCTCCTTGCCCGTCCCGCTTTCCCCGGTGATCAGGACCGTGCTGGGGGTATCGGCGACCTTTTCGATGACTTCATAGACGTCTCTCATCGGTTTGGACTGGCCGATGATCCGGTAGCGACCACGTTCGGTAGGGTCTCCGCTCACGTGCTTTTGGGATAGCTCGCGCGTGCGGGCGGCCTTGCCGACGACCGTTCGGAACTCCGCCCTGTCGAAGGGCTTGGTCACGTAGTCGAACGCGCCGAGCTTCAGCGCCTCGACCGCCGTATCGACGGTTCCGTGTGCCGTGATCATGATCACCGGGACGCTGGGGAAACGCTCGCTCACGGACTTGAGGACCTGCATTCCGTCGAGCTTTGGCATGCGAAGGTCGGTGATCAGAACATCGATGTGATGTTCCGCCATGGCTTTCATCACCGCCTCGCCGTCGGCGACGCAATGAACCTCGTACCCGTCATGCTGAAGCTGCGCCTTCAAGACGCGCCGCAGGTTTTCCTCGTCGTCTGCGACGAGAACCTGTTTGTGTTCGACCACGGCCGGCAGTGTAGTGCAGCCGGGTTCTCTGTACAGACGCTTCGCGATGACGCTCAGCTCGCTGCCGCCAGGCGCTGTTCGACGGCCCGGATGACGGTCGCACGCTTCTTTCGTGCGAGCTCATAGTCGAGAACGGCCGCGGCCTGCGGCGCCGAAAGCTTCTGAACCTTGCTCACCAGGTCCTTGGCGGTCAGCTCATCGTAGTTACGCAGCGGGATCTGCCCCTTCTTGGCTGCGTTCGTCTTGCCTGCTGCCTTCCCGGTGCCCGGCTTGCTCGCCGTGGCCACTCGCTGGAGTCGCTCGTCCACCCGGTTCTGGGCCCGATCCAGCAGCTCGCTCGCAGACTTCAGGACGCTCGTCTCCACGGTTCCGACCTTGAGGGCCTCGCGGGCATCGAGGGCCTGCCGCCCTGCCTCTTCGAGCCGCTCGTGAAGCGCTTTCACATAGGCCTCGGGGGTCTGCAAGACGAGGTCGCGCCAGTCGAGCCACTCCTTGCGCACGGCGCTCTGCAACCCCTGAGCAGACCGTCCGGTGGTCACCAGTAGCTTGTGCCGCGCGGCCTGCAAATCGCGTGCGAACGTGGCTCCCGCCGTCCGTGTTTCCGCGACAAACGTCTCGCCCGCGGTTCGGGTCTGTTGAAACCACAGCGCTCCATGCTTCCGAAGCCGCGTCCCGCTTCGGCGAACTTTGTTCTTGCCAGTCATGCTCCGATCCTCCTTGGATGACGCAGCGCGTTACCCACCCTCACGATAGCTACGAACCCGCCTCCGTCAAGCCCGGCACGAAACCATGAACCTTTCGGCTCATTGGACTAGACTTTCGGGTTAGTGGCAGGATTTCCCTTGCGAACGCTGGTCGTAGAGGACTCGAGCTCGATGCGGGGGCTCCTGCGTGAGCTCCTTCGTGAGCGAAATTACGAAGTGACCACTGTTTCGAACGCGGAAGCCGCGCTCAAGGCACACGTCGAGCGGCCCTTTCAGCTCATGCTCGTCGATTGGACGCTTCCCGGCATGTCGGGTCTGGCGCTGTGCCGCATGGTGCGCAGTCGGCCCGGCGGTGAGGAGGTGGTGATCCTCCTCATCACCGGGCGCAATCGCGCCGAGGATCTGCACGCCGCTCTCGACGCGGGCGCCTCGGACTACCTTTCGAAGCCGATCGATCCCGAGCTGCTCGGGACTCGCCTCCTGATCGCCGAACGCAACATCGCGGAGGGGGCGCGACGAGCCGAAGAGCGCCGCGACATGGAGTCGAGGCTGGCCTTCGCAGATCGGATGGCGTCGGTGGGTACTCTAGCCGCCGGCGTTGCGCACGAGCTGAACAACCCGCTGATGTATGTGCTCTCGAACTTGCGTCTTACGCGCGAGGAGATCGGCTCGCGAGATGAGCCGGACTGGCTCGAACGCGTGACGCAACAGTTGGACGAAGCGATTCACGGCGCTGTCCGGATGCAGCACATCGTGCGTGACCTCAAGACCTTCTCGCGCGCCGACGACGGGCAGCGCGGCGACGTCGACGTGCCGAGCGTTCTCGAGTCCTCGATCAACATCTGTTGGAACGAGATTCGCCACCGAGCGACATTGGAGCGGGATTTCAACGAGACTCCTCCCGTAGACGCAAATGAATCGCGGCTTGGCCAAGTATTCCTGAATCTCCTGATCAACGCCGCCCAGGCGATGCCCGACCGAAAGGTGAGCGAGAACCGAATCACGGCGCGCACTTACACCGACGACGAAGGCTGGGCGGTGGTCGAGGTCGCCGACAATGGGACTGGAATCGCTCCCGATCGCATGAGTCGCGTCTTCGAGCCATTCTTCACGACGAAGAGCATTTCCGAAGGCACCGGTCTCGGCCTGTCGATCTGCCGCAACATCATTCACGATGCCGGTGGCACCATCGAGGTCCAAAGCGAAATCGATCGAGGGACCACGTTTCTGGTTAGGCTCCCACCCTCTACGCGCACTCACGTTCCGAGCAAGACGCAGGCGCCCCCAACCGTCACATCGAGTGCTCGCGCCAGCGTGATCGTCGTCGACGACGAGCCGCTCGTCGGCCGCTCGATTCGGCGCGCCCTACGCGAACATCGCGTCCAAGTCTTCTCGAGCGGAGAGGAGGCGATCGAGCGGCTCTGCTCGGACGAACCGATCGACGTGGTGTTCTGCGACCTGATGATGCCGGAGGTCAGCGGAATGGAGGTCTATGCCGCCGTATCGTCGCGTAGGCCGGAGATCGCCTCGCGATTCGTCTTCATGACCGGGGGGGCGTTCACCGCGGAAGCCCGTGCGTTCCTCGACCAGAACCCCGTGATTTGCTTGGAGAAGCCGTTCGAGCTTCGTCAGATCCGCGACCTGGTCAAGGAACGAGCCGGATCGACGGCCTGAGATGCGGTGACCACGCAATTGCGTCCCCGATCTTTGGCTTCGTAGAGGGCCGTGTCAGCCCGCAGGAGCAGGTCAGCCCCGGTTTCATCCGGTCGAAGCGAGGCTACGCCCATGCTTACGGTCAGCATACCGTCGGGTTGACCCTCTCCACCGGGGAACTCGGTGCGTGCGACGATGCAGCGCAGCTTCTCGGCCACCAGCGCGGCCTCGGTGAGGTCCGTGCGGGGCAGAAGCACCACGAACTCCTCCCCTCCCACCCGTGCGATGGTGTCGATACGGCGCAGATTGCGCGTCATGAGACCCGCGAGCTTTCGGAGCGACGCGTCGCCCGTCGGGTGGCCGTGCCGATCGTTGAGCGCTTTGAAGTAGTCGATGTCGATGGCCAAAATGCTCACCGCCTGACCAAATCGCTCGGCCCGATGAAGCTCGTCCTGCAAACGGAGGCGCAGCAGGCGGCGATTGCCCAGGCCGGTCAGGTCGTCGTGTTGGGAGCCGCGCCGTAGCTCGTCGAAGAGCTGCGTATGACGAATCGCCAGGCCGAGCTGATCGGCAATTGCCGCGAGGAGACCTGTTTCGACCTCGGCAAACGCGGCTGTTTCTTCGCGGGTTGCGGCCATGACCCCTGTCGTTTTTCCCCTGTGCACTATGGGTACGATCGCGATGGAGCCCCGGGGCGGGATCGGTTCCCACAAGGCATCTCCTTCGAGCTCCGAGAGGTCGTCGATCACGTTCAGCTCGCTGCGCTGCGCCACGATTCCGAGCGCATCCTCGTCGAACAGGACGATGCGCTCCAGCAGCTCCCCAGGACGCTCGAAACCATAGGCGGCCCGAAGCGTCAAGCGTCGCGTCTCCGCGTCGGCCAAGAACAACATGCATTCGCGAAGGTGAAGTGCCTCGCCCAGCCGGGTGGCGATTTCGTCGAGCACCGCGTCCAGCTCCCGTTCCGACGCGCTGGCGCGTACGATGTCGAATAAGAGCGCTCTTTCGCGCAGGCGCTGCTCGAGCTCGGCGGACTTCAAACCCAATTGCTTCTTCAGAATCAGCTCTTCGCGTGTGTTGCGAAGCTCCTGCCCTTGTTCGATCATGCGCACCTCGAGCGAGGTGAGGTTGGCGAGCAGGTCGTTGACCGCGCGGCCTATGTCGCCGATCTCGTCATCGCCGAGATTGGGCAGGCGTTGCAGGCTGCCCCGCCGAGCGTGCGCTTCGAGGACCCGGACCACCCTGCCGACGCGGCGCCCAACCGCGTGCTCGACATAGAACGCCGTGAGAAGCCCGGCTACGCAGGTGGCAACTGCCGTGAGCAGGGCGAAGGTTGGAACCGCGACCTCGATCCCGCTCCAGCGAAGGGCAAACCAACCGGCTATGGAGAGGACCAACGACAGGCCCGCGGCCTGCGCACCCGCGTACTTGGCCAGTCGTCGATGTGACGCAACGGGCATTCATCTACGCTACGCAGTACGGACGTTCAGTCAAGTGAGCGGCATCGCGTTTTACGACGAACGCGTCCGACCTGGTGGCGATGGGTGGAGTCGAACCACCGACCTAGCGCGTATGAAACGCCCGCTCTAACCACCTGAGCTACATCGCCAGCGGGGCGCGAGTATAGGCGGGGCCGCCTAGGGCGCAACGTGGATTAGATCCAGAGTCCCCGGCCGTGCTTGGCATGGCCCAGGGATTGGTATATGGCCGGGCTCGTGTCTAGAGCATTCCTCGTCATCACGGTCGCGTGCCTTGCCA
>JBAVOF010000175.1:0-3814 GCA_049691835.1 Polyangiales bacterium | reverse complement strand
GCAGACCGACGCTCGCGAAGCCCATGAATAGGAAAGCGACAGCCATCCGCGGTGTTCGGGTGAAGCTGCCACTCGGAACATGCATGGAGAGATTCCCACGCCGCGCTTCCAGCGATGCTAGCGTCATGGCGAATCCTGCGGTCGCCAGGCCTAAGACCTGCCACGTGAGCAGCGCGCCAACCTGGGCAACGGGCGAGCTCGTGTCGAGACCGAACGCGACGAGACCGGTCTGACTCATGACCAAGAATGCAAGTGCCCGTCGCGCGTCCGTTTGTGCGATGCCTAGGGCTGCGGCAACTACGGCCGTGACTGCTCCAAGCGTCGCGACACCGTGAGAGAGCTGGTGCGGAAGCTCTCCGCGCAGCAGCTCCAGGTGCGCGTAAACCCCAAGTTGGGGGGCGAAGAACGCGACCACGAGGCCCATGGGCGCAACCTGCACAAACGGTGGGAACCAACTGTGCAAGGGGATCACGGCTTCCCGGATGGCGATGGAGATCAGCAGGAATACAAGCCCCGCGGTCGGCTCGCCTCGACTGACCAGCACGGCACCCACGCCAAGAGCGACCACGCTCGGCACGTGGTAGATGGCAAACAGCCGGGCGATTTTCTCAGGTCCTCTGAGCTCCCTCAGCTCGAGCCAGACGATCAGCGCCGAAGCGCTCCAAAGGAGGGCGAGGCCAATTGGGTGCCGAATCACCAAGAAGACCAGGGCGACCGCGATGAGCAAGAGGATCCGCGCAAACGTTTTCGGGCGCGCCCCGCTGATCGGGCTGAGAACGATGGCCGTGAAACCGATCAGGCAGGAGATGAGGGAGAACGCCGGCGCCCAAGAATGTGGGGTTGCCATGGAGATCCAGTCGGCCGACCACTCGAAGCCAGGGAATCCGAACGCAAGCCAGCCGACGTGCGCGAGCCCGAGGATACCGGCCGTGCCCATGGTGTAGCTGGCGCGATGGCGAGCCGTCCGGGCCGATTTCGAGCGCCCGACGAACCAGCTCATCGGAACGAGAACGAGGAGCTGAAGAGCTGCAAACGCGATCGTCATGACGTCACCTCGTCGTGTTGCCGGCGCGGCTGCTTGGTGGACGTTGATCGCATCAGATAGTCGACCCAAGCCCTATCCAGACGGTCGATCCGCGAGATGGCGCCTACGGCTCGCGCAACGACGTGGTCCTTCAGAAAGGCGTCGAAGCCACCGCGCTCGAGAGCAACGCGATAGAGCCAAGGCTGAAAAGCGTCCGGTACGAGGCGTTCGAGGTGTCCTCCCGTTCTGGGAAGCTGCTTTCCCATCGCTTTCTCGAGATGGTGGTGATCGTGCAGCAGACTGGGGGACCGTAGGATTTGCAAAGTTCGGATTGCGGCGTGACCCACGATGTGCGCGACCGCCAGGTGATAGAAACCAAGCCCAATCTCGACGTAAATCAATCCAACCTGAGTCATCGAGGCATAGGCGAGAGCGCTTTTGATGTCGCTCTGCGTCCGGCCTACAAAAGTCGCGTGAAGCGCCGTGAGTGTTCCCACGGCGATGACGGCGCCTGCCGCGATTCCCGAGAACTGCAGGATCGACGCGGCGCGAAGCAGGAGATACGGCCCCAAGTGGATCGACAACGCCCCGTAAAAGACGGCGCTCGAAGGAGTGGGACCCTCCATCGCGCGCGGCAACCATCCAGACAGAGGTACCTGGGCCGCTTTGCCCATGGACGCCCAGAGAAGCAGCAGCCCTACGATGGTTGCGCCAAGCACGGTGTCCGGAACGACGAAGCCTGCCCATGGACCGGCGGCAGAAGGCACGACATCGGAGGTACCAACCATGTAGTGAAGGGATACGCCAGCGGCGAGAAAGCCGACATCGCACAACCGATAGGTGACGAAGGCTCTCAAGCCATGCTCGACTGGAGCACGCCTCTCGTGGAAGAACGCGATCAAGAGGGCCGAAGTCATTCCGACGAGCTCCCAACCGAGAAATGCCAAGTCTAGGCTTCCCGCGAGGACGACGAATTCGACGGCAGCCCCAAAGATGGTCAGCAGGAGGTAAAACCTCGCGAAGCCAGGTTCGCGATGCAAGTACCGACTGGAGAAGGCGGCTACGAGCCCGAGAAGCACCGCCGAAAACGCCGCGAACGGTATTGACAAATGATCTGCGATCAGACTCCAGTTGAACGAATAGTGCTCCGCGGAGAACCAGCTGCCCAATGGGACGCGAATCTCCGCAATGCCGTGCCCCAAGAGCCAACCGGCGCTGATCGCACATGAAATCAGCGAGGCGCTGAACGCAAAGCCCACGATCACCACCGTCGCCCGCTCGCTCCAGGGGTGGTAAACCCACGCGCGCAGACCGAGCACGAGGACCGCCAACGTCGGAAAGCCTACGATGCCAATCACCAATGCATCGACCACCGTCTCCATCACGCTCCTCCGTATCTGGGCAAACCGGCTTTGATGTGTGCAGGGCTCAAATTCCCTCGCCTGCCGAAGTAGACGTCCATCGAACGATCCACGACGGCAATGACCGAGTTCTCCGGGACGTACGGCTCAAATCGCCCCTTCTCGTAGACGGCCATGGCATCGCTGTCGGGATCCCAAGCGACCAGCTGGATCCAGGCGTTGTTCACCAAACTCGCAATCGCGGCATCCTGCTTGAGGATGTGCTCCAGGGTCGCAGTCTTGGCTTCGACGATCGTCAGCATCCGAACCGGTTCGTGGAGCTCCACCATCTGCCACGGTAGGCCGGTCCTCAAGTCGGATGCATGCCCATTCATCACACCGACGAGTCCCACGATGTTGTGAGGAAGCTTCGACCCGCATCCGTATCCCTGGGGGTCGATGAAGCTAAAGTAGTATTCGAGATTGATTCCAGCGCCCACAGGGCCAACGGAGCGGAGGAGCTGACCCAGCAGTGCCCCGGTCACGTCGCTCTTGGGGTCGTATGAGACCAGAAAGGCGCGCCGATCCAAGAACAGCCCCCGGGTGCGCTCCCTGCGACCCACGATGCAAAGCGCATTGGTCGCATGCCCGCACTCGGGTCTCGGCTGTCCGAGATCGTAGGCGCGCGCCTCAGCGTGTGCCAGAGCGGAGTCCGGATCGAGCGTCAAGGGCGCCGACATGAAACGGCGGCATCGCTCATGGGCGTCGAGGCGGCAGGCGTCCACGAAGCTCCGCTTCACGTCTTCCAAAGGCTCGGCCATATGTGCCGGCAACAGATCCTCGTCGTAGTAGGTCATCGTGTCGTCGCAGGTATCGTGAAATGCGCCGACGAAGTAAGTCGATTCGGGGACGGCGAAGCCTCCTGCGCGCAACTTCTCTCGAACGCGGCGGTCGTTGGCCATCTGACAAAAGGCACGGGCATTGGGCCCCCCTTTTCCGCCGCCGGTTGCACCGCAATCGTAGGCGGCCTCGTGAGGATTGTTGACGCTGGAAGAGCCGTGCCCGACGATCAGCACCAGCGAAGACAAGTTTCCGGCCATCCCCATCGTCGTGAGCGCACCGGACACGACGTTGGCCATCTCATCGAGCGTGTAGCCTGGTGCCAGCCCGTCCGCGCGCTCCTCAGTGGATCGTTCAAGACGTAGACGGGTCGGAGGCACAGGTGCCGTACGATCTCGGATCCAGTGCGCGAGTCGCTCGGTGGCGCGCGGAAACAGGCTCCGTCCGAGCAGCGGGATGACCGCCAGAAAACCAAACAGCGCCGAGAGGAGCCCGCCGCGGGTCAGCATCCTGCTTCCAAGCCCGATCGAATGGGTGACCCGTCCTTGCCTGCGTCGCTTCTGCGCAAACGCGGCGGCTTCACTCTCATCGAGGGCGCGTTCGCTCACGT
>JBAVOF010000174.1:0-5581 GCA_049691835.1 Polyangiales bacterium | reverse complement strand
GCGAGGCGGAGGCTGCTGTTGGGAGCGCAAACGGTGCTTCCAACGACGACAATGTCGAAGAGTTGTTGCGTGCTGCCCTTTCGGCATTGTCATGAGTGAGATGGAAGCCAGAGCCAACGAGAACCTGACCATCGGCGAGCAGCCCGAGGACCGGGCATACGACCGAAGCCTCCGGCCGGCGCGCTTCGAGGACTTCGTCGGACAGGAACGGATCAAAGATAACCTTCGGATTTTCGTGGAAGCAGCGCGACGGCGCGGCGACCCGATCGACCACACTCTGTTCTGCGGACCACCGGGACTGGGCAAGACCACCTTGGCTCTGATTTTGGCAGCCGAACGCGGTGTCACCCTCCATTCGGCCTCCGGCCCGGCGATCGAGCACAAGGGCCAGCTTGCGGCGCTTCTCACCAAGCTCGAACCCAACGACATACTGTTCATCGACGAGATCCACCGGCTAAACGCTACCGTGGAGGAGAACCTCTACACGGCGGTCGAGGACTTCCGAATGGACATCGTGAATGGCGACGGTCCGTACGCTCAAACCCTTCAGCTTCCGCTGAGTCCGTTCACCCTGGTGGGCGCGACGACGAGAACCGGGCTGCTGACCAATCCGCTCCTGTCCCGATTTGGATATGTGGCGCGCCTCGACTACTACCCCGACGATGCGCTGCGCTCGATCATCGAGCGAAGTGCCCGTTTGCTCGACCTGTCGATCACGGCCGAGGCCGCACACGAGCTCGCGCGGCGCTCGCGTGGCACCCCTCGCATCTCCAATCGTCTGCTTCGGCGGACCCGCGACTTTGCGCAGGTCTTGTCCGACGGCAGGCTCGATGCGGCGACCGCGCGCGAGGCCCTCGGCCGGCTCGACGTCGATGGCGCGGGTCTCGACGAGATGGACCGGCGATATTTGAGCGTGATCATCGATCACTACGACGGCGGTCCGGTCGGGATCGAAACCTTGGCCGCGGCGCTCAGCGAGCCACGCGACACGCTGGAAGACGTGTACGAGCCCTATCTCCTTCAGAGGGGCTTTTTGGCGCGCACCGCACGCGGACGTGTAGCGACCCGACACGCCTTCGAGCACCTCGGCAAGGAGCAGCCAACCAGTATACAATCCGGGCTGTTCTGAGCCATGACCTCCCCTGCCCATACGGCCGAGCCGGGCCGGCCTTGGTCCGCCGAGCGCTGGGCGCCCGTCGAGGTGGAGCTCTGGAGCCGCTGGGAAACATCTCTTGGAGCCGATCAGCACGCCAAGGCCCTCTTGCCTCTGCAGGCGGCGCTGTCGGGCCTGGTCGCGTTTCGTCACCTGGTGAACCATCCGCTCGACGTGCCGATCACCGATTTCCGGCCGCACCTGCATGCGCTGCGCGTCACCTACGACTGGGCTCTCGAGCTCGTTGCTCAGCTACCCGACGGCAACGCCCGTAACGAGGGCTCGCGATCGACGAAAAAGCCATCGGGCGAACCGCAGCCCTCGTTGCGCGCGCTCGATCGCGCGTTGGCCGACGCGCTTCGAGTGAGCGAAGAGCTCTTGAAGCTTCCTCTGGTCGACGCCAGCGCCTTTGGGACGGGCGCCGACCTCTTCTTGCGGGCCCTCGAACGCAACGCTTTCTTTCGGCCGCTGGAGCCCTTGGAATTCCCCAACGTGGCGGACTCGCTGAGTCACGGCGCCCTCACCCCTGAGCTCGCGACCTGGAAAAGCGAGGACGCCAAGATGACGATAGTCATCGCGTTCATGACGCTGCTCCGTGCGCATCGGTTCCTCGGGGTCGCCGACCGCCAAATCGGCGCCGAGGATGGCGTCTATCGGGCGCACGTCGTCATCTCGGGGGTTCGTCGAGAGCTCCGAGCCCTGACGCGCTTTCTGTTGGTGCGGGGTGTGGAGACCTTCGCGGATGAGCTCGAGGCGCGACTGCTCTCGTTCGATGCGAACCAGATCGCGCAGGCGCGAGCCCCAATGACGCGGGCCTCGAATGATCTCAAAGAGCTCCGGGACTCCGTCGAGACCGTCGCGGTACGGCTTCACGCCAAGGTCCGGTCCGCGCTGGACGGGGCCTTGCCCGCTCTTCATCCGGAGCGAGGCCAGGCGTTAGCCGCCGAGCGAATGCGGAACGGCATTCGCGAGGTGCGCGCGACCGTCAAAGAGTCCGCCAGACACCTTCGCAACCTGGGTCAGCCGCTTCGCACGGAGCCGCCGAGCAGCGTCGTGGCCAAGAGCGTTCACCAAGAGATCTGGGCGTTTCGATTCATCCTGCGGGCATTCGTCGCCAAGGCTTCGGTCGCTCCCGTTCACCCTGAGCGTTGGAGCGCTGCCGCAAGTCTCGAGTTCGTCGCTGAGTTCGTTGGTCACTTCCGCGTGTTCGGACCTCACTTGACCCGGGCAACCGACTACCCGCGCCGTGTGGCTCTGACGCGCGCGGTGAGCGCACTGAGTCACCGAGAGAGCGTCGACGCCGCAACGCTCAGGCTCGCCACGCGTGAGTGCGCTCTCTTCCTGCAGCACCTCGAAGGCGCGCTAGCCGGCCTGAGGCCCTCGCTCTTGGCACCCTTCGACAAGGACAGGGCCGCGGCGGATCTCCGGGCTTACCTCTCGGCAGCCCAGGATCGGGGCAGGGGCGATAGGCGTGAGGCCAAAGGATTCGGCGCCGTGGACGTCGGGCGCGTGCAAGCCGGTTAGACGACGACCCCGAACACCGCGAGCGTGCGCTCGATCGCCCAAAACGCGGCGAGCGAGCCGATCACGTACGCGGCGATAGCACGATTGCTTCGCCAGCCGGGCGGCAGCACCCGACGCAGGGCCCCAAAGCTCAACCCGGCCAGCGAAATCACCCCGAGTTGCCCGACTTCGAGGCCCAGGTTGAAGCCAAGAAGAGCGAGCGGGATCTCATCCTTGGGAAGCCCTGCGTCGAAGAGGACTGAGGCAAAGCCGAGGCCGTGAAGGAGGCCGAGCGCACCGGGTAGAGCCCAGGGGTGCTTCCAGACCGGGCCCTGTTGTCCCGACTGGATCTCGAGCGCGAGCACGACGATCGTGAGCGCGATCAACGCTTCGACCAGCGTCGTCGGGACCGAAACGATCCCCAGCACTGAGAGCGCCAGGGTCAGACTATGACCAAGGGTGAACGCAGTGATCGCTGCGATCAGCCGGCGCCGCCAACCGAAGAGAATCAGCAGTCCGAGCACGAACGTGAGGTGGTCCCAGCCGGTCAGCAGATGCTGGACCCCGAGCGCGAGGTATTCGAAGAAGGAATGCGATTCATCATCAGGTGCGGCGATGGTCAGCTCCGGCGTGCCGGAATCCAGGATAGCGTGATGAACCTCGCCGTCTGCATGAACGATCCGCACAACGACGTTGATGCTGGAGTCGCCGATGCCATCGACTCGGACCACCGCGCCCACCATGTCCGGTGGGTCGCAGCGAAGGACGACCGTCTCTTCGAGAGCGGTGTCTCCGTCGGTAGTGCGGCGTTCGGGAGCGCCCAGTGGCGCACAGGACTCCGGTATGCGCGGGCGTAGCGACTGGCCGGTAGGTCGTGTCAAGGGGGAGCGCCAGCGCATGATGACCGTCCCGTCGGAAACCTGCTCGAACGAGAGCACCGAGGGCGCCAGTGCATGAGCTCTGGCCCCCGACGAATCGGCACCAACCAGGAGCGCGATGCAGACCGCGAAGGCGGGTACGGCTCGCATCAGGGGTCCCTCACGAGCTGAACGCGGTACGCATCGAGGAGTGCGTCCATGCGCTCCTTGCGGAGCTCGTCGCGGATCTCGCGCAACAGATCAGCGCGTACCTCCGCGGCGATGACGTCGAGCGACGGAACGTACGCCGACTCCGTGGCCGTTACTCTAACGAAATGTAGCCCGTAGACGGACGCAACCGGACCGCGCCAGACTCCGACCATCGCCTCCTCGACGATCTGAGCAAGATCCACGCCGTAGTCTGCCTTGATCTGTGAAGGCGCCGCGAATTCCTCAGTCCGGAGACCCGGCAAGGGGTCTCCCAGGCCGATCGGAGCCTCGTCGTCCAGTGCGGACAATCGGGCGCGCATCTCGGTGGCATCAGCAGACAGGGAGTTTCTGCGCTTGGAGCCGCTCAAGAAGACATGCTGGAAGTGAACCCGTCCCTCGCGCTCGAACCGGTCTCGATGCGCCTGCAGGTGCGCCTCTAACTCTTCACGGGTCGGGATTCGGTCCTGCGGAACGTACGCGAGGGCCTCGCCCGCGCGATAGAGGAGGCGTGACCGTACGATCGGGTCATGCGCCTGCATGTTCATCTCGATGGCTCGTTGAAATAGCGTCAGATCGTCTTCAGTGGAGTCGGGCTCGATGAACCGCATGTTGCGGACCAGATGACCGAAAACGATCGGATCCCGCCGGTCCCAGCCGTAGCGCCTCGCTTCGTTGAGCAAGATCGCCTCGCGGATCGCACCTTGCACCTCCGCCTGGGTCGCGTCTGCCGGGACGCGAACACTGAGCTCGGGGCCTTCGACGCGACGCGCTTCATAGACGGCCTTGGCCCCGAACAGCAGACCGCCGATCAGGAAGAAGTGGAGGAGTGTGCGCGCCATCAACTGGGAGGTTGATACCAGATGGGCGACGTCCAGGCGCGCTCCTGAATGATCGGCTCGACCTGGTGGCAGCAACGCTCCTCGGCCTGCGACAAAGTGCCGGGATCGCTGCAGTCCACGCCTTCGCAGGCGGCTTCGTTGAGCCCGGTTGCCGGATCACAGCAGTCGCAGGTGTAGTTGCTCTGCTGTTGCGCCTTGAGTGTCGCGCACTCGCCGAAGTCCCAATCTTTGCAGTCGTACTCGGCCGACGAGCACTGGAAAGTCGTCCAACGGCAGACCGGATTCTCGAGCACGCGGCCGTAGTAGTAAGCGCGCTGGCTCGGATCGAAATCGGGGTCTTGCCAGACCGTGCAGAGGTCCGCGAAGCCCTCGCCCTGACGCGCGCAGGTGTCCAGATCCACGCTTGCCCCGTTGTCCGGATTGCCGGCGACTTCGTAGACTTGGACCTGATAGTCGTTGCCCTGGAGCCAGCCCTTCACAATTTGAATGTGCTGAAGGGGAGCGCCCATCGCGTCCTGTCTCGCAGAAACGACGAACATGGGCGCCGACGAACCTGTCTGCGAAGGGAGAGTCCCACCCATCGGCACGCCGCCGGCGTAGCCCTGCGCGGCGAGATCCTCCGCATCGCACAGGTTGCTCGGGTACTCCCAGCCGCCGAACAAGCGGACCACGATCCTCGGGCCACTGGTACCGAAGGCCTCCTTGCGGCGCATGGCTGAGAAGATCGCCTCGCGTGCGTTCTCCTCGGCCCAGACCGCGGTGAGTCCGCCCGGACTGAGGTACTCGATGTCGGGAAAACCCTGAGGCGGCGGCATGAAACGGTTCGCTTGTCCCGCTCCACCGTGGCCCTTGAAGTCGTCTTCGACGACGAACCCCGACGCTGAAATGTGCGTGTCGGTCGCCGCCGTGATCCCGTATTGGAAGGGGTTGGTGCCGAGCCTGGCTTCGAGCTTCATGCCCTCGCCGTAGGCATGCCGCAGGAAGCCCTTCGGATCGGGGGGCGTAATTCGCTCTTGGTT
>JBAVOF010000173.1:0-3354 GCA_049691835.1 Polyangiales bacterium | reverse complement strand
GCAGTACCTGGGCCGCCGTGAGCCCCAGGCCACAGGCGTCGGCGAGCATGCCAGCCGCCCGCTCGTCGGATGGCAGCACGCTGTACCGATCCACGGGTTAGCCTCGCGAACGATTGAAGAAACGCCGGTCTATCACCTCGGTGATCGGCGCAGCGATGAAGATCGAGGACAGGGTGCCGACCAAGATACCGATACCCAGGGCAAACGCGATGTCCTGGACGACGCCCGTGCCCAGGAAGAAGAAAGCGGACACCGACAAGATCGTGGTGAAGGAGGTGATGATCGTTCGTGAGAGCGTTTGCGAGGTGCTGATGTTGATCAATTCGCGAAGGCTCTTGTCTCGAACGCGAGCCATGTTCTCACGGATTCGATCGAAGACGACGATGGTATCGTTGATCGAGTATCCCATGATGGTGAGGAGCGCGGCGACAGTAGTGAGATTCACTTCCTTTTGCAGAAGCACATAGATGCCCAGAGTGATGAGGGCATCGTGGAGCATTGCGATGACACCGCCGGGCGCGAACCGGAGGTCGAAGCGGAACGCCACGTACAACATGATGAACGCGATGGCGTACAACAACGACTGAATCGCCGCGTCGCGCAACTGCTGCCCCGCCTTCGGGCCGACCCACTCGACTCGGAGCGCAGCTTCGGGGGCTCGCTCGCCAAACCTCTTTTGGAGCTGCTCGACCAATTCGTCCGCGACACCGACGAGGTGCACTTCGAATCGGGGATCACGGCTGCCCGAGAGGGCATTGATCGAGCGGACATGCGCACCACCCGCCTCGAGTGCCTCTTGGAGCTGTTGCTCGTGGACCGCTCCTGAGACGCGGAGGGTGATCTTGTCGCCGCCGGGTGACACCTTCATTTCGCGCAGGCCATCCTCGCCCAGAGCCGCCGCGGCGGCGTCCCGGATCTTGTCGACCTGCTCCTCGGGCAAGGACGAGACCTCGCCGACCCGAATGATGTACTCGCTAGGCTTTCCTTGGACGCTGATCACGTCGGGACGCGCGTAACCCGACTCCTCAAGCGCTTGACGGACCTCGCTCGAGCTGACGTCGCCAACGAACGCGAGCTGAACCTCTGTGCCGCCGGCGAAATCGATCCCGTACTTCGGTCCCGGATAGAACAGAGAAATCAGGCTCAGAGTCGCGAGCAGACCGAGGACCGAGATGACCGGCCCGCGGTACCTCATGAAGTCGATGTAGGTTCCGGGTTTGACGAATTCCATGTCAACCCACCCGCAGTCTCTGCACGCGCAATCCGCGCACCAGCCAGTCGAAGAGCACCTTCGAGCAGAACGTGCCGGTGAAGAGCGAGGTGCCGATTCCGATCAGGAGCATCGTGGCGAACCCTTTGATGGGCCCAGTGCCGAACTGCCATAGGACGACACCGGCGATGGCAGTGGTGAGCTGGCTATCGAAGACCGACGAATACGCCCTCGCATAACCTTGTTCGACCGCAGAGCGCGGAGATTTGCCGAGCCTCAGCTCCTCCCGAATTCGCTCCGTGATGAGTACGTTCGCGTCGACCGCCATGCCGACGGTGAGCGCAATGGCGGCGATGCCGGGCAGAGTGAGCGTCGCGCCGATACCGGACATGGTTCCGAGCAATAGCAGCAAGTTCAGCAACACCATCGCATCAGCGACCAAACCGCCTACCTCGTAGTAGACCGCCATGAAGATCAAAACGAGAAGGATGCCCCAGAGCGCTGCCGTCGCACCTTGCCTCACGGAATCCCGACCGAGCGTCGGCCCGATGAGTTGCTCGTTCGCCGGCCGCAGCGGGGCGGGAAGCGCGCCGGCCTGAAGCACAACGACCAAGTCTTTCGCCTCTTGCAGGAGCTCGTTGCGATCGAGGTAGGCGCCCAGAGTGATGCGGCCACGGCCGCCGATCTGCCCCTGAATGACCGGAGCGGATTCCACACGGTCGTCGAGGACGATGGCCATGCGTTTGCCGATGCTGCGGCCCGTTAGGTCGGCCATGCGCGATGCGCCGCGGGTGTTCATCGTGAAGTCGACCTCGGGGCTGCCGCTCTGCGGGTCGAAGCCAACCGACGCGTCGTCCAGATCCTCGCCGGTCACCTCGGCGACCCGGTACAGGTAGTAGGTGCGCCAACCCTCGCCTCCCCGTTCGGGGTCGGCATCTTGGCGGCCGATGCTCACCTCGTGATCATCTGGCACCGCAAGCGTGCCGATGTACGCGCGGAGTCGATCGCGCGCGTCTTCACCGAACGCTTCGGCGAACACCTGAGAATCGGCGTTGACATAGATTCCTTCGGGCGGAGTGGCGAACACCGAGCGCGAGTCCGATTCGTCGTCGACGATTTGGAACTGAAGCTGTGCAGTGCGGCTGATGATCGACTTGATCCGCTCGAACGAGCTCTCTTGCGCTCCGGGAACCTCGATGATGATGTCACCATCGTTTGGTCGGGCGATGACGGTAGGCTCCAAGACACCGAGATTGTCGATGCGGTTGGTGATAGTGCGTTCCGACTGGCGAACCGCCGTCTCCCGCATGTTCGCCAGTTGCTCTTCGCGCATGTGAAGGTCGACCACCAGGTCGCCGACGCCACTGGCGACGCGGAGATCGCGAAAATAGTCCTTCACCCAAGCTTTGGAGAGCTTCTTCGCGTCTTCTTCGTTCGAAAACGTCATGCGGATCGCGCGAACCGCGCCATCTTCTTTGTCGACCCGCTCGACCTTGCACCGCTGCCGAATCTCCTCGAGCTGAGCCTTGTCGATATCATCGACATCCTCTTGCGGAACGACGCCGATCAAGACGCCGCACTGGCGCTGCACTTGCTCAGCCACCCGATCACGGCGATCGCGAATGTATTCATCGACCTCGACTTCGTACATCAAACGCAGGCCGCCCTTGATGTCGAGGCCCGGGTTGATCTGATTCTCGAACGTCTCTTTGACTACGTCGGGACATGGCAACCATCGATCGATGCTCGGCCACAGAGCCAAGAAGCCCAGGACGGACGAGCCGACGACGATTGCCAAACGAAAATACCAGCCTCGATCCATGATCCTCGCCTGTGCGTTCAGCTTTTCTGTTCGGGGGATTGGTCCAACCCGGCAATGTGGCTCCGCAGCACCCTGATGCGCGTGCGCTCCGCGACCTCGATCGTCACGTCACGCTCGTCGAGCGCGGTGATCTCGCCGCGGATGCCCCCATTGGTACGGATGATGTCCCCCTTCTTGAGGGCGCCCATCATCGCTTCCTGCTGCTTGGCGCGCTTCTGTTGCGGTCGGATCATCAGGAAGTAGAGAACCGCGAACATCAGCAGGAGCAAACCGATCTGCTCGGTTCCGCCGCCGCCACAGCCCAACGGCCCGGGCCCGGGAC
>JBAVOF010000172.1:0-4392 GCA_049691835.1 Polyangiales bacterium | reverse complement strand
GATCTGGCGGCCATCGCCGCGTCGGTCCAGAAGGAGGAGCGTCAAGCTACTGACGAGCACGCCGCGCGCAGAGGCCGGCCGACGCTCCCTTTGCCCGCCTATTACATGACGGAGTCGGAGCTCGCCGAGCGACTGCGCAACTGCAGACCGGCGGTAGCGCATCGGTTGGCAGTACACGGCGCAGCCAGCGAGGACGAGGGTCCGATCGTCGCCGCGTTCGCGCCACAGGTCGAGGAGCTGCTCCGCGTGGATGCTTCCGACCAGCATGGTCTCATTTCCGAGCTCCGCTTGCACAAGGCACATGGTGATCGAGGTCTGCAACCGCTCGTTGATCAGCTGCAAGAATGGGTCGAGCAGGGTTTGCGAATCTCGGTCGTCTGCCGGACGCAACACCAGGCGGACAGGCTGGTCGACCTGCTCCGCAGCTATGGCGTGACGAACCGAGTGCTCGACGAAGTGCAGTTGGGCGAGCTGCGAGACGGCTTCGTCCTCTGGAGCGAGGGTGTCGCATACGTCACCGAAGAAGAGATCTTCGGCTCGCGCGTCCGGCAACGCCGCACGAAACCTCAGACGCGCCGACAGCAGCAGCGCTTCCTCGAAGATCTTCGCGAGCTGAGCCCCGGCGACTTCGTGGTCCACGCCGATCACGGCGTCGGCAAGTATCTGGGACTGCAGCACAAAGAGCTGAGTCTCACCGCGTTGGATCGACTCCAGGGCCGTACCGCACAAACGGTGGAGGTCATGGTCGTGCAATACGCAGGTGGTGACAAGCTCTTCCTCCCGGTCACCCGTCTCGGCGTCATCCAGAAGTTCAAGGGGGGTGAGGGGCATCAACCAAAGCTCGATCGGCTGGGTGGAACCACCTTCGCCGCGAAGAAGGGTCGCGTCCAAAAGGCGGTTCAACAGATGGCCGAGGAGCTCCTCAAGCTCTACGCCGAGCGTGCAGCCGCACACCGCGAACCGATCGAATCCGCCGGATCAGCCTACGCGGAGTTCGAGGCCACGTTCCCGTTCGAGGAGACGCGGGACCAGGAAAAAGCGATCGAGGATGTGATGAGCGACCTCGACGAGCCACAGCCGACAGATCGCTTGGTTTGCGGAGACGTGGGATTCGGAAAGACAGAGGTCGCTCTGCGCGCCGCGTTTCGTGTGGCGATGAGCGGAAAGCAAGTCGCAGTTTTGTGCCCCACGACGGTGTTGGCGCAGCAGCACTACCGAACCTTCTCGTCACGGCTGGAAGGCTACCCGCTCCGCGTCGAGGTGCTGTCCCGCTTCGTACCTCGCGCGAAACAAGTCGAGATCCTCGGCGCTCTGAAAGGTGGAACCGTGGATGTGGTGATCGGTACTCACAGAGTTCTTTCGTTGGACGTTCATTTCGCGAATCTCGGGCTCTTGGTGGTCGACGAGGAACAGCGGTTTGGGGTCACTCACAAAGAACGAATCAAGAAGCTTCGGACGAACGTGGACGTCATCACGCTGAGCGCAACGCCGATCCCTCGGACACTTCAACTGGCGGTGGGTGGCATGCGCAACCTTTCGCTGATCACGACGGCGCCGCAGGATCGGCGAGCGGTGCGCACTTTCGTGTGCCGTTGGGACGACCACCTGATCAAGGAAGCGATCGAGCGGGAGCTGAGTCGTGGTGGACAGGTTTTCTTCGTCTACAACCGAATCGAAGGCCTCTACGAACGGGCGCAACGTCTACAGGAGATCGTTCCCAGCGCCAGGGTCGCCATCGCACACGGCCAAATGAAGCCTTCTCTGCTCGACCAGACGATGACGGACTTCGTCGAGGGTGCTTACGATGTATTGTGCTCCACTGCGATCGTCGAGAGCGGGCTCGACATCCCGCGCGCGAATACCATTTTAGTCGACCGGGCGGATACGCTGGGACTGGCGCAACTCTATCAGCTGCGCGGGCGCGTCGGCCGCTCAGATCAGCGTGCGTTCTGTTATCTCATCACCCCACCGCCCAACCAGATGTCCGATGAGTCGCGGGTGCGCATGGAAGCGCTCGAGCGATTCTCGGACCTGGGGGCCGGCTTCCGGGTTGCGACACTCGACATGGAGCTTCGCGGCGCTGGCGATCTCCTCGGCTCGGAGCAGAGCGGAAACGCATCGCTGGTGGGGTTCGACATGTTCGTTCAGATGCTACACGAGGCGGTCTCAGATCTCAGGGGCGAGCCCGCACAACAGGAAGTCGATCCGGAGCTATCGATCGAGCTGGAGCACTATCTGCCCGAGGAGTACATCGATGAGATCGGATTGCGGCTCTCCTTGTACCGTCGATTCGCCACGGCGGTGGACGAGCAGATGGTTCATGACCTGGCAACCGAAATGGAGGAACGGTTTGGCGCTCCTCCGCCTCCCGCTCGCGCCTTCGTACGGGTGATGGCACTCAAGCCTGCGCTTCGCGAGCTTCGGGCACTCGGCTGCGAAGCCGAGCTCAAACGGGTGACCCTACACCTGCGCGAGGACACGGCGCTCGACCCCGCCAAGCTGATGCCCCTCGTGGCCACGCCGGGCGCGGGTTGGAGCCTTTCGCCTGACATGAAGCTGACTCGGCGCTATCGAGACGAGGAAGCCGGGGACCCCGTGGATCGGGTACGATCCCTACTTCGAGAGCTCGGGCCAATGCGCTCGACTGGGAAGCCCCGCTAAAGGATGGTCCGAACGATGTCATTGTCCGATGAGCTTCAACGAATATTCGACGCCGACCGCGCGTTGCAGCGCGCCGAGTCCGTACTGCTTCGTCAGAAGGGCTCCGGGGAACTGATCTCGCTACTCGAGCAGGAGACACAGATTGCGTTAGACATGCAGGACCGCCAGGAGGGCACCATGCGCCTCGAGCGACTGGCCGACCTCTGCGCGCAAGTCCCGGGGCCACGGATGACCGATGCTCTGATCGCCATCTTGAACGACGGCGAGCCGCGCGTCCGTGTCGCCGCAGGCGAAGCACTGCGCGATCTGGGCTACGAGCGCTACGCCGAAGTCGCCCGCGGCATCGAACGAGCGCTCGACCGCAAGGCCGAAGGCCTTGGCATGTCTGAGCTCCCCTGGGTGCTGGCGGAGATCGCCGAGCCCAGCGCCGTACCTTTGATTCGCCGCTTTCTCGATCACCCGACACCGGATGTGGTGGCCGCGGCCATCGAGTCTCTGGCCCAACTCGATGACCCCGAGGCGGTGCCCGATCTCGAGCGATTCGTGACCGATCCGCGTGTCGTAGTCATGGAAGACTTCGAAGACGAGACCAAAACGACGATTGGCGAGCTCGCCAGAGAGGCGCTCGAGATGCTGGGCCTGCCATCGGACGGTCGGGACTAGGGGGTTTCGCGGGTCCAGAGCGCGCGTCGCTTTGCCGCCTTCGCCCGGGCTCGATCCCTGGCGAACAGGGTGAGGTAGTCTGCCTTGACCAGATCGACCTCGACTTCGCTCGGAAGGTCGGCGCGCGCGGATTCCATTGCGCCGACGAGCAATCGGAGGGGTGCCGATGCTTGCCCGAACGTCGAAGGCTCGATGGTGTCTGAGATCTCGGAAATCCGGTTCACGACGTCCTTGCTCAAATAGTGCCGCCTTCGCAGATCGTCGAAGCTGGCCACTAGCACCTCCGGATTGAACGTATGGGCCACGACGAGGTCGGCTCCCACCCGCAGAACCGCCCTAGCGTCGAGTGCGCCGTCCTCCAGCAAGACCAACGCAGGCTGAAAATAGTTATAGAACGGACATACGCGCCGACCGAAATCGCCGAACCCTGCCGTCGAGGAGCCCCGCTCGAGGTGGATGAAAATCCGGCGAACCGCATCGAAGCGAGGAACCCGTGCGGCGATGCGGACGATCTCGGGAATGTCCACTGGATAGACGTCCGCTTCCTCTGCGATTTTCATCAGGAGCTCTTGACTCACACGGCCTGCTGCAATGTCCGCGTAGAGCGAATAGATGAAGGCATCGCCCTCCGCATCGTCGCCAAAGAGGATCTCATCGGACTCCGGGGGGACGTTGGTGCGTGACCGAAGTAGCGCCGTCAGCTTGTAGCTGAGTTGATCCCGCAGGAACCGAAACCTGCCGCGAACGAGGTTGCGTAAGCTGGGTTTCAACGTGAATCCGTCCCACCGAATCCCGTCCAGCCTGAGCTTGGCTTCGAGAACATTGCGCATCTGCTCGGGGCTGCCTGACAAAATGAATATCGCCGTGGGGTCGGTGGCGCGGATTTCCCGGAGCAGGGTGCTCGCACCCGGATAGGCACGTTTGCGGGCCGCCGGTTCGAAGGCCGTGCGCACCAAATCGCGGAGCGTGTCGAACTCCGTTCGAAGGTAGGTCTTGTCGAGGTCCCACCGGTACACGATTTGGTCCCTGCGCTCGCTGAGATCGGGTGCCACGGACTGACCATAGCAG
>JBAVOF010000171.1:0-10536 GCA_049691835.1 Polyangiales bacterium | reverse complement strand
GCGTTGCACCGTCACGTTTCGGACAGCGACATCGCGAACAACCCCACCGCGTATGGCATCCCGACGGAGTCGGTCAACGGCATGGACGTCGTGGCCGTCCAGCGGGCGGTGCACAACGAGGCGGAGCTGGTTCGGGAAACGAGCCAGCCGCGGTTCCTCGAGCTCAGGACGTACCGGTTCCGCGCTCACTCGATGTACGACGCAGAGCTCTACCGCTCGAAGGAAGAGGTCGCGGAGCACAAGAAGCACGACCCGATCACGGGTTTCCAGGCGCGGGCGATCAACGGCGGGCTGATCACGCAGGCCGACATCGACGCCATCGAAGCCGACGCAGCCAAGGAGATCCAAGAGGCCGAGCAATTCGCAGAACGTGGCGGCTGGGAGCCGGTCGAAACCATCGGCCGTCACACCTACGCGAGGGACCTGTCGTGACCACCTATCGAGAAGCTATTCGGACCGCGCTACAGACACTCCTTCGGGAGGATCCGCGCGTGTTCCTCATGGGAGAAGACGTGGGGCGCTACGGTGGTCCCTATGCGGTAAGCAAGGGCTTGTTGGAGGAGTTCGGCGAAGAACGGGTTCGCGACACGCCGCTCTGTGAGTCTACCTTCGTGGGGGCCGGGATAGGAGCCGCTCTCGGTGGCATGCGGCCCATCGTCGAGGTGATGACCGTCAACTTCAGCTTGCTGGCGCTCGATCAGGTCGTGAACAACGCGGCAGTCATGCGGCACATGTCTGGCGGACAGTTCGAGATCCCGATCGCCGTACGCATGGCGACCGGCGGCGGCAAGCAGCTCGCCGCGCAGCATTCGCACAGTCTGGAGAACTGGTACGCGCACATCCCGGGCATCAAGGTGCTCGCGCCGGCGACCGTGCAGGATGCGCACGACATGCTGCTGGCCGCGGTGGAAGATCCTGACCCGGTCTTCATCTTCGAGCATCAGATGCTCTACGCAGTGGAGGGAACGCTCGACCTCGAGACGACGCCTCCTTCGCCGTGGAAGGCCGCAATTCGCCGCTCCGGCACCGATCTGTCCCTCGTTGCGTACGGGGGCTCCGTCCACAAGGCGCTGGCTGCCGCCGAAAAGCTCGACGAGGAGGGGGTGAGCGCCGAGGTCGTCGACCTGCGAAGCCTGCGTCCGCTCGATAGGGGCACGGTCTTGCAGAGCGTGTCGCGCACGCATCGCGCCGTGGTGATCGACGAGGCCTGGAAAACGGGCAGCCTCGCGTCCGAGATCAGCGCGATTCTGGCCGAAGAGGCGTTCTACGAGCTCGACGCGCCGGTCGCGCGGGTGTGCAGCTTGGAGGTGCCGATTCCGTACGCCAAGCATCTCGAAGAGGCCGCGATCCCGCAGGTAAACCGGATCGTGGAGGCGGCCAAGAGGAGCGTGAGAGGTGTCTGAGTTCGTCATGCCCTCCCTGGGCGCCGACATGACCGCGGGGACGCTCGCAAAATGGCGCGTCGCGACCGGAGACGCGGTGTCGCAAGGAGACATCATCGCGGAGGTGGAAACGGACAAGGGTCTCATCGAGGTGGAGGTGTTCCAAACCGGCGTGGTAGCCGCCTTGCTGGTGCGGGAGGGGGAGAAGGTGCCGGTGGGGACGCCTCTGGCAGAGATTGGGGAGGCGGTGACAGCGCCCGTGCCCGTGCCAGCCCCCGGCCGCATCATCTCCGCCGGGGCTTCCGACAGGGACCTCGCAGCGCCAAAGGCCTCGCCTGCCGTCCGCCGGCGTGCGCATGAGCTCGATGTGTCTCTGGAAGGCGTGCAGGGAAGCGGCCAGCACGGGCGAATTACAGTCGACGACGTTCGCGACGCAGCGCAGCGCCCCGCACCGCCCGCCGTTTCAGATGGTCGCGTTCGCATCTCGCCCTACGCCAGGCGAATCGCACTGCAGCGCGGCGTCGACATCGCGCTGATTCGCGGGACGGGGCCGAGCGGGGCAATTCAAGCAAGCGATGTGTGGAACGCCGAGGTAAGCGAGCAGGCGCCGAGCGAGCCCAGCTCGCCTGCAGAGCGGATGCAACGCGCCATTGCCGCGGCGATGACGCGGGCAAACGACGAGATTCCCCACTACTACGTCGAGCAGACGATCGACATGGGAAATGCGCTCGACTGGCTTCGACAGGTCAACGCGTCGGTCAGCGTTGGAGCCCGCTTGGTCGCCGGTGTGCTGGTCCTCCGCGCCGTGGCCCGTGCTCTGCGCAAGCACGGGAAGCTCAACGCGACTTGGCAGGGCGCAGCGCTCGTTCCAAACGAGGCGATTCACGTCGGGCTTGCTGTCTCCTTGCGCGGGGGCGGCCTCGTGGCTCCCGCGGTACGCAATACCGATCAGGGAGACCTTTCTGACCTGATGGCGAGAATGACAGATCTGGTGGCTCGCGCGCGAGCCGGAACGCTGCGGAGCTCGGAGTTGACCTCTGCGACCATTACTCTAACCTCGCTGGGTGAGCGTGGAGTCGAAAGCGTCACGCCAATCATATTTCCGCCACAGGTGGCCATCGTCGGTTGCGGTGCGACGCTCGAGCGGCCCTGGGTCATCGACGGACAGGTCGTCGTGAGGCCGGTCATGCGGGTGACGCTCGGCGCTGACCACCGAGTCAGCAATGGTCATGAGGGCTCGCGATTTCTGAGGACCCTAGACCGCATCTTGCAGGAGCCGGAGAAACTATGACTCGCGATGAAATACGTTCGACCTTGCTCCGGTGCCTCTCCGACGTGGCGCCCGAGGTCGCTGACGAGGTCATCGAGGACGACGCAGACCTCCGGGATGAGCTCGATCTCGACTCGATGGACGTTCTTCGCTGGGTTCAAGGGATTCACAAAGCGACGGGCGTCGAGATCCCCGAAGAGGATTATGGCGAGATCGGAAACATTGGGAATGCCGTCGCCTACGTTGCAGGCCGCCTCTGACTGCGCGCCCTGGTCCCGCGAGCACGACCGCGTTCTCCAGGACTTGAACGTCGTCGCGAGCCGGGGGATCAGCCAGCAGGAGGCCGTGGTTCGTCGAGAGCGATTCGGCCCCAACGTCCTCGCGGAGTTTCACGCGACGCCCTGGCTCACGATTCTCCTTCGGCAGCTCCGAAGTTTCGTGGTCTACTTGCTGCTCGTCGGTGCTGCCCTTTCGTTCATGCTGCGCGATCGGCTGGAGGGCATCGCCATCCTGGTAGTGATCGTGATCAATACCTTGATCGGCTTCGTGACCGAGCTGCGCGCGGTGAGGTCCACCGAGGCGCTCCGTGAGCTGGGAAGCACGGAAACGACCGTGAGGCGAGACGGCGCGGTACAGCGCGTGCCCGCACAAGAGCTGGTTCCTGGCGACATCGTCTTGTTCGAAGGGGGCGACGTGGTAACAGCCGACATTCGTCTGCTAACTGCGTCGCGGGTGCAGGTGAACGAGTCCTTGCTGACCGGCGAGTCCCTGCCGGTCGAGAAATCGCTCGACGTGCTTCCCGCGGAAACGGTGATTGCCGAGCGCGAAAACATGCTCTTCAAGGGCACTGCAGTGACCAAGGGCAGCGCCGAAGGCGTCGTGGTGACCACTGGGATGCAGACCGAGCTCGGCCGGATCACGGCCTTGGTTCAGAAGGCGCCAAACAAGAAGACCCCCCTCGAAGAGCGGATCGACTCGCTGGGCAAGGTGATGGGTTGGCTGTGCGTCGGCTTGGTGACGGTCATCGGCATTCTCGGCTTCCTCAGCGGGAAGGAGGCGATCGACGTCATCAAGACCGCGATCGCGCTCGCAGTCGCTACCGTCCCCGAGGGCCTACCGATCGTGGCGACCCTGGCGTTGGCGCGCGGCGTTCTGCGAATGGCGCGCCGCAACGCCTTGGTCGAGCAATTGTCCGCCGTCGAAACTCTCGGTTCGACCAGCATCATTCTCACCGACAAGACCGGTACGCTGACCGAGAACAAGATGAAGGTCACCAACGCGATCGTTCCAGGACATAGCGCGAAGGATCCGACGACTGTCGGGATTCCCTTGACCGGTGAGCCTGCGGAGACCGATGACGATGTGGGGCGGCTCATCGTCGCCTCGGCATTGTGCAGTGATGCGTCGATCGGGACGGACGCCACGGGCCGCGAGGTTCAGGTCGGCGACCCGATGGAGGTGGCCCTCTTGCTTGCGGCGCGTTCGATTGGCCTCGACCAGAAGCGAGTTCTTCAGGATGAGCCCAGGATCTCAGAGGAAGCATTCGACCCCGACATCAAGATGATGGCGACCTACCATCAGCGCGGCCAACAGACGCGCGTCATCGTCAAGGGCGCTCCGGAGGCGGTCTTCGGTGCGTGCGTATCCGTGCGGACCACCGAGGGCGTGCAGCCGTTTGACCAAGCGACACTCTCCGTGTGGCGAAGGGAGAACCATCGGGTTGCCTCTGATGGGTTGCGCATGTTGGCCATCGCAGAACGGCTGGACGATACGGCCGCAGACGACCCCTATCGCGGGCTGACCCTGCTCGGCCTGGTCGCGCTCTCGGACCCGCCGCGTGCGGACGTGGTAGAGGCGATCGAGCAATGCCATCGGGCCGGCGTGGACGTCGTGATGGTGACTGGCGACCAGGCACCGACGGCCGAGCAGATCGCTTCGGCCGTGGGCCTGATCCGCGACGGCCACAAGGGTCACGCCGTCACGGGGGCCGAGCTCCAAGACCTGCTCGCTGGGGGCGATGCGGGGGCAGCCAAGCTCCGCCGCACGCACGTTTTTGCGAGAACCGATCCGGAGCAGAAGCTCCGACTGATCGAGTTCTTTCAAGGCGATCGAGAGACGGTGGCCATGATTGGCGACGGGGTGAACGACGCCCCCGCGCTGCGCCGCTCGGACATCGGCGTGGCGATGGGCAAACGCGGCACCCAGGTCGCGCGTGAGGCGTCCGATATGATCCTCCAAGACGATCGATTCGCCACCATCGTGGTCGCCATCCGGCAAGGTCGAATCATTTTCCGGAACATTCGCACGTTCGTGTTCTACCTGCTGTCGTGCAACTTGAGCGAGATCATCACCGTGGGCCTGGCCTCGGCGATCAATGCTCCACTGCCGATCCTCCCGATGCAGATCCTTTTTCTGAACTTGGTGACCGATGTCTTTCCGGCTCTCGCGCTCGGCGTCGGGGAGAGCGGCCCCTACATCATGGATCACCCGCCTCGCGAAAAGACGGAGGCCCTGCTCACGCGCCGGCACTGGGCGCGTCTCCTGGGGTATGGCTTGGTGATGAGCGCCGCGGTTCTCGCTGCGTTTGCCATTTCGATGCTGGTCTTCGAGATGGAAGTGAAGCGCGCGGTCACCGTGTCGTTCCTGACCTTGATGGGCTCGCAGGTCGGCCACGTCTTCAACATGGTCTCTCCGCGCTCCGGCTTCTTCTTGAACGAAGTAACGCGCAATCCATGGATCTGGGGCGCGCTCGCGCTTTGCCTCGGCCTGCTCGTTTCTGCGGTTTACGTGCCGATCCTTTCGCAAGTCTTGGGTACGGTAGAGCCCGGGGCGGATGGCTGGATGCTGGTTGTCACCCTGAGCTTGGCCCCGGTCCTGGTCGGCCAGACCCTCCGGGCCATCAGCCAGATTCGTCGCAAATACGGCCGTCAGGTAGGCCTAGGGCGTGGCGAAAGCGCCTGACTGTGGTACAGCTCGGCGCATGGACAAGAACGCGCCGGTCGCCGAGTACATGACGCCCGTCCCTCACACCGTGGGCAGCGAGCAGACGATCACGTTCGCCCAAAAACTGATGGAGAAGCACGGCGTTCGACACTTACCCGTGCTGCACGGTGGCGAGCTCTACGGCATCGTCAGCGACCGCGACCTCGGCATGATCGCCGGCCTCAACGAGGTCGATCCCGACAGGACGACCGTCGAAGAAGCGATGACCCAGGAGGCATACACCGTCTCCAAAGGCACCCCGCTCTTCACCGTCCTGCAGGAGATGCTCGAACACAAGTACGGCTCCGCCATCGTCGTCGAAGGCATCAAGATCATCGGCATTTTCACAACGCACGACGCGCTGAAGCTCCTGGTGGAGAACTTCCCGAGCGCATAGCCGCGGACTTCGGGATCTCGCCAATCCGGGCTCGACGCTCAGTCGCCGACGCCCAGCTCGTTGATGACTGTCGTGAGGAGCGGCGGGTCGTCGGTCAGGATGCCGTCGATACCGTAGGTCTCGATGAGAAAGCGCATCTCCTCCTCGTCGTTGATCGTCCAGATGTGGACGAACATGTCGAGCTCGTGCGCTCGCGGAACGAAACCGGGGTGCAGGACGTCGATGCCAGTGTACTGAGTCGGCACCTGGAGAAACTCGCCGGGAGGGTCGTACGTGGGATCGATTTCACCGAAGGACTTGGTCCAAAATTCGAGGGTTTCGTTCACGCCCGTGCTGGTGGGGATCTCGGGGCCCGCTGCGCGAAGCTCCGCCAAGACGTCATCACTAAACGCGGCGCCGATCATCTTGTCCGCGACTTCGTACTCGCGGATCACCTCGACGAAGTGATCCACGATCGAGGGATCTGCTTGCTTGATCTCGATGACGAACGGTGTATCAGGGTAGCGATCGAAGACCTCTTCCATCGTCGGGACCATCAGGCCCGTGTCTCGGTACGGATGGGTTGCGCCGCCGTCCGGACTGAAATTGTAACCAGCGTCGCAGTCGCGAAGCTCGGCCAGGGTCATTTCCTTGATGGCCCCCGAGCAGTTCGTCGTGCGGTCCACAGTATCATCGTGCATCACCACCAGCACACCGTCGCTGGTCTCGTGGACATCTAGCTCGAGAACGTCGGCGCCATCTACGAGCGCTTGATCGTACGCAAGAAGCGTGTGCTCGGGCCGATTCCGCCGTCCGCCGCGGTGCGCGATGTTGAGCACCTTGTTGCAACGAAGCATCGCTTGCGGGGTCGTGCACTGCACGCCGCTGCCACCCGTTCCGGCTTCACCACCGGCGCCACCCGAGCCGCCGGTGCCAACGACTCCTCCGCTTCCGCCCACACCGCCCGTGCCAGCCACGCCACCGGTGCCAGCCATGCCGCCAGTGCCACCTAAGCCGATTTCGCTGTCGTCGCAGCCTACGGCCGTGACCCAACACAACGTCAAGAGTAAGAAAAGCTTGTTCATCGCTCGCGCCTCCTGGGTCGGGTCTAGCAGGACTTTCACGCGCTGTCCTGTCGCGCTTGTACGCGCGCATCCGGCCTGGCACCCTCCACCGGTGTCTACTCGAACCGAGCTCACGTTTTGCCGGATCTGTGAAGCGACCTGCGGCCTGAAGGCCCGCATCGAGGGCGACCGTGTCGTCGCGCTGCAGCCCGATCCCGAGCATGTCGTCAGCAAGGGCTATTCTTGCGTCAAGGGCCTGCGCTACCACGAGATCCATCACTCGCCGGATCGGCTGCGCGCCCCGTTGAAGCGCGTGGGCGAATGCTTCGAGGAGATCAGCTGGGAGCAGGCGCTCGAGGAAATCGGAGCGAAGGTACGGCAGCTCGTGAAGGAGCGTGGTGGCGATTCGATCTCCGCGTATCTCGGCAATCCGATCTCGTTCAGTCTATTGCCTCCGATTCTCACCTCTGGTTTTCTGCAGGGGCTCGGTTCGCGCAATCTGTTCCAAACCGGCTCACAAGACTGCAACAACAAATTCGCCGCCGCCCAACGTCTCTACGGGTTCCCGTTCATCCAGCCGTTTCCCGACATCGACCGGACGCAGTGCCTGATCATGATTGGCTCCAATCCCGCGGTGTCCCGTTCGAGCTTCATGCAGCTTCCCGATCCGATTCGACGCTTGCGGGCCATCGAGAAGCGAGGAGGCAAGGTCTTTCTGGTGAATCCGCGACGCACCGAGACGGCAAAGCAGGTGGGGACTCAAGTCTTCATTCGTCCGGACACCGACGTTTATTTCTTGTTGAGCTTTCTGCACGAAGTGTTGAGTCGCGATGCGATCGATCATGAGCGCGTCAGCCGCTACATGAGGGGGCTCGATGCGATTCGGAGCTTGTCGAAACCTTGGACGCCTGAACGAACCGTGGAGGTCACCGGCGTGTCGCCGGAAATCCTTCGTTCGATGGTCGACGCGTACCTCCAGGCAGACGGCGCGGCGCTCTTTCTTTCGACCGGTGTGAATCAGGGCAGTCAGGGTACCCTCGCGTTTTGGATTCAGGAAGCCATCAACGCGATCACCGGAAACCTCGATCGACTCGGAGGGACGCTCGTCGGCCACGGCTACATCAAGGACTTTCCCAAGCACGCCCGCAAGGGCGGACACACGATGCGCAAGGACCTTTCGCGCATCGGGCAGCTCCCGTCAGTAGCCGATACGTTTCCCGCAGGCCTGATGGCGGACGAGATTCTCACGTCCGGTGAGGGTCAGGTAAGGGCGCTGTTCTGCGTGTCGGGCAATCCACTACTCACGGTTCCCAATAGCAACGGCCGGCTCGAAGAGGCGTTCAAAGCACTCGAGCTGCTGGTCGTCATCGACATCTTTCGGAACGAAACCGCCAATCACGCGCACTACGTCCTGCCGGGCACCAGCGCATTACAGCGAGCCGACTTGCCTTTCGTGTTCCAGTCTCTGATGGGCGCGCAGCCAATTCCGTACGTTCAGTACACCGACGCGCTGCTGCCCCCCGAAGGCGAGCAGCGGGACGAGACGATGATCTTGTTGCAGCTCGCGCGTGCCTGCGGGTCCCGGCTCTTCGGATCCCGAACGGCCAACGCCTTTTTCGGTGGTTGGCAGGCACTCGAAAGGCTTCCTGTGCTCGGTCGCCGACTGGGGCTCACCCCGGAGCGGTTCCTCGGTTTGATGGCGCGCGCGTTTCGGCTTGGCTCCCTGAAGGGGCTTCGCAAGGAGCCACACGGACGTCTCCTCTCACCGAACCAGGGCGGGGATTTTCTCGGCAAGCGGGTGGTGACCGATGACGGAAAGGTCGACTTGGCACCTACGGATTTCGTCGAAGCCGCCTTGAAGCTCGACGCGGTTTTCGAACGGGAGCGGGCGCAGCGCGACAAGCTCAAGTTGGTCAGCAAGCGTGAGCAGCACAGCCACAACAGTTGGATGCACAACCTCCCTCGATTCGTCGAAGGAAGACGCTCGACCAATTATCTCTACATGAATCCGAAAGATGGCGAGAGGGTCGGCGTCGAGTCGGGAGCCATGGTCGAGGTCCGCAGCAGCGTCGCCTCGGTCCGCGTTCCGGTGCAGCTCACCGACGAGATGATGGTCGGCGCCGTCGCGCTCCCGCACGGCTGGGGGCACCAGGCAGCCGACGGCTTGAGCGTGGCGAGCAAGACCACCGGCGCCAACGCCAACCTGCTCGCAGCGGACGGCCCAGATCAGCTCGAGTACTTCTCGGGGATGGCGAAGCTCAACGGGATCCTGGTCGAGGTCGTCCCGGCAGAGTGAGGTGCAGCGTCGCGGCCGTGTCAGCCACTGTGTTGCGCGGCTGAGCCACCGGCGGACGGCTCGCGACGGGCGTGCTCGCGATTGGGACCCACTCCCCCCCGGTTCCGCAAGACGACCTACGGCTAGGCTCGACCCAATCGCTGTGCTGCCCATCCCGAGCCGCCCCCCTGCGTGCGCGTCCATGTACACCAGAGCGTCCACGTGAGCCGTGTCCGCGCCAGTGCCGCCAGTGCCAGCGAGCCGCCGGGTCAGCCCGGCAGGAGGATGCGGCCGGATGCGGTGTTGGAGAAGGCCGACCACCAGCGATCCAAGTGCTTCAGGCCTTCGACCGGCAGCTGCATGGGCTGGATGTACCCGAAGTCCACCCCGATCGCGAAGTCGGCCAAGGTCAGAGTGTCGCCGGTGACGAATCGTTTGTCAGCGAGGTTTGCGTCTAGGATGGTGGCGTACTTGCGGAAGTCCTTGTTGGCGCGGTCGATGACGTCTTGATCCGGGTTGGCACGGTTGAAGAACTTCTGCCCGAAGATGCGGTTCACCGCATTGGTGAGGTGGTTCGACTCCCAGAACATCCAGCGGAGGATGTCATACCGCTTTGCGGACTTCGGCCAAAGCTCATTGTCGCGCTTTCCGGCCAAGTAACAGATGATCGCATTCGACTCCCAGACCACTGTCTCGCCGTCGATGAGCGTAGGCACCTTGCCGTTCGGATTGAGAGCGAGGTACTCGGGGGTTCGCTGCTCTCCGGCTCGAAGATCCACTGTCTGCGTCTCGAGCTCGATGCCTAGCTCGTCAGCTACGGCGTGGACCTTCCGCGCATTCGGTGAAAACAGATTGGTGTAGAGCTTCATCGGGCACCTCCTCGAATTGCCGCGAGCTTACCGCACCGGCCCCGGCAGGTTACAAGACCAAGATCGGGGGGGTCGATTGTAAAAGTTGTGTCACGGAAGGACCGAGCCCTCGTCTCCGGGGTCGTGTTCTGTAATACGGACAGGAGGCCAAGCTCGCAGAAAGCCGCGCCAGGCAATGCTCAAACGATGGATAGGTCAGACGTTCCTTCGAGTCGCCGGTTGGAAGACCGACGGCGAGGCTCCAGCGATTGATCGGTACGTGATCATCGCCTCGCCCCACACCTCCAACTGGGACTTGCCCTTCATGCTCGCGATGGC
>JBAVOF010000170.1:0-19710 GCA_049691835.1 Polyangiales bacterium | reverse complement strand
CAAGCGCCCCCATGCTGCGCAGCTCCCTCTCGAGATCTCGATCCCAATATCCCGACACGAAAACGACTGGGACCTGGGGATCCATTTCCTTCAACGCCTTGAAAGCCTGGTCTCCCGTCATTCCAGGCATATTGAGGTCCATCAAGACCAGGTCCGGCCGCGGCTGGGTCTCGTCGTAGATTCGGAGCGCTTCCTTTCCGCTGCGGGCGAAGATCACCCGATGCCCGCTCTGCCGAACGACGCGGCCAGCGCTCCGGCGCACGACATCTTCGTCGTCGACCAGGAGGATGAGGAGCTGCGTCCTGGGAAGCGTGATCGCCGGTAAGCTCGGCTCGGTCGGCACCATGGGGCGCTCGCTGGTCAGCGGAAACACGACCTGAAATTCGCTGCCGCGATTCGGCACGCTCTGCACCGTGATGTGTCCGTTGTGGGACTTCGCGATTTCGTACACGGCAGCGAGGCCGAGCCCTGCGCCGACCTGGTCCCCTTTGGTGGTGAAGAACGGGTCGAACGCGCGCTCTCTAGTTGCGTCGTCCATCCCCACGCCGGTGTCGACTACAGTGATGAGCGCATGCGCGACCAGAGGATTGAGCGGTGCTTTCGCGAGGTCGAGCGGCTCCGCCTTCTTCGCGCTGATCGTGAGCTTTCCCCCGTTTGGCATGGCGTCCCGCGCATTGATCAGTAGATTCATCAGCAGCTGGTGGAGTTGCCCTCGATCACCGGTCACCGTCAGGCCCCGGTCGATGCGCGCCTCGATGCTGATGCTCCTGTGGAAGGTATGGCGCGCGAGCTGGACCACATGATGGCAGAGCTCGGACAGGTCGACCTCGGTGTGGCTTCGTTGGACTTCGCGCGCGAAACCGAGAAATCGACTGGTCATTTCGGTCGCGGCGGCCGCAGCCGATCGAATGTCGTTGAAAGCCTCCCGCACGTCGGGGTCGCTGACCTTGGTCTCGCCGGGAAGCCCGTTCAAGAAGTCGATGCTGGATCGGACCGCGCCGAGAAGGTTGTTGAAGTCGTGCGCGACCCCCGTCCCAAGTCGGCCAATGGCCTCGAGCCTGCGCCGCTGGGCCACCTGCTCTTCCATGGGATCGTGGTGCGCAAATAAGAGCAGGCAGCTGCCGATCTGGATGCGGTCGCCGTACGTCAGGACTTGCCGCGTGACCGCCATCCCGTTGACCTGTGTCCCGTTACGACTATCCAGGTCCTCGATCACGTACGATCCGTTCTCGTGCTGGAAGATCCGCGCGTGTTTTCGCGACACCAGCGTATCTTCGATCTCGACGTCGGCTTGGTCGCCACGGCCGAAGGTCAGCTCACCGTCGATGGCATACTTGTCGCCCGCCAGGTTGCCCGCGAGAACCACGATGCGCGCCTGCTCCTGCTTCTCAGAGAGCCCCTTGTGAGCAAAGACATGGCGCCGTGTAACCTCGGTGGGATCGTGTCGTGACATGAAATGACGCGGGCTCTTCGAGCCCATTAGATCCTAGCCTGCCCCGCGCCAAGGCGGTGTAGCCCGCTGGGGTCGCACACTCCAACCTACATCACGGCACGGTTGAACTTGGTTGCGTTTGGTTCATAATAGAGGTTTGGTGATGTCTCGACGAACCCACGACACAGCCAAATATGCAATGATTCGGCATAGTTGTGCACTCGCTGGGTTGTTCGCGCTCTTCCTGCAGGGCTCGAGCGGGGGCCATATGCTTCTCGTCGAGCACAGTCGCTGCGCCGAGCACGGAGATCTGGTACACGGGCATGCCACTGAGCATCCCGGTGCGGACGCACGCGAGCAGGCCCGGGGACGCGTGGTAGAGACCAGTCGCGAGGGTGGCGCGGACGAAGGTCATGCGCATTGCGCCCTGTCGGCGAACCGCCGAGACGTGATCGCCGCAATCGTCGAAGCGCAACTCTGCCTGGCTGTCGTCGAGACCGCCGAGCGTTTCGTCGTCGAGCGCGCGGACCTCGCTCCGCAAACCAAACCGTTCCGGATTGCACCGAAGAACTCACCTCCTGCCTGACGCTCGTCCACGACGTGAACGATGCCCGCGTCCCCGGCGCGGCAGGCAAGAGTAGTGAATGGAAGGAAAGCACCGGAATAGCATCAGCGCGCTTGCGCTCGGGATTTTGATCCTGTGGGCAAATGCAGAGGTGCGCGCGCAAGAGGAACCCACGGACGCGACCACCAACGCCGTGCTGCACCCGCCCCACCTCCTCGTGGCACCGCCCCCCGTCTACCCGCCCGGTCGCGAGGACGACGGGCTTCATCCCACCGTCATCCTTCGCATCACCGTGACCGCGGAAGGCGGGGTCAGCGACGTGGTGGTCGAGCACTCGGCTGGCTCGGACTTCGACGCGCAGGCGGTCCGGGCGGTTGAAGGCTGGACTTTCCAACCGGCGACCCGTGGGGATACGCCGATTTCGAGCCGTGTTCGGGTCGCGGTGCACTTCGAACCGGTTTCGGCTGGCGTACCGCACGAAGGTGAAATGCACGAACCGCAGCCCGCCCCGCATGTCGAGCCGGAACCGCCACCTGAAAACGTCCCGGCCGAAGTCGCGCCCGCCACGGCAGTAGACGACGCGAAACCGCCGGAGAAAGTGCCGACCGGTTTCAGCACAGTCGCCGAGGTCGACCGCGAGAAGCTTCGCACAGAGGATCGCGGCGCCGGCGATTTCACCATCGACCGCAAAATTCTCGATGCGGCGCCCGCAATGACCGCGAACGATCTCCTCCGTCGGGCGCCGGGCCTCTACGTCGCCAACGTCGAGGGCGACGCCGCCGGCGGGTTCTTCTACCTCCGCGGCTTCAACGCCGAGCACGGTCAGGACATCGAGCTGAAGCTCGGTGACGTTCCTCTCAACCAGCCGTCCAACATTCACGGCCAGGGCTACACCTATCTAGACTTCATCATCCCCGAGGTCGTTCGTGAGCTTCGCGTGATCGAAGGCGTGTACGATCCGGCCCAAGGGGATTTCGCAGTCGCCGGGACCGTCGAGTTCGACCTCGGCGTCGAACAACGCGGCATCTATGCCAAAACTCAGTTCGGCTCGTTTCGAACCTTTCGTCAGGTGGCCATCTTCGCGCCAAAGGGCAAGGATCCGGATACGTTCGGTGCGTTCCAGTTTCAACGATCGGACGGATTCGGCGAGAACCGCGACGGGCTCAACGGCTCCGCGATGTTTCAGGTCGGATTCGGGCACGGAGACATGCGGCTTCGGCTCTACGGCTCGTTCTGGGGAGCGCGGTACAACTCTGCGGGCGTTTTGCGCGCAGATGACATCGAAGACGGGAGCGTCGGGTTCTACGACGTCTACCCATACGCAACCGCCCGCGCCCAGAACGCGTACAACGCAGGCGCCATGTTGGGCGTGCACGGCGAGAGTCGACAGGCGAACGAAAAGAACACCAGTTTTGATCTCTGGATCCAGCTTCTGGACTTTCGCATCGCTCAGAACTTCACTGGCTTTCTCGAGCGATCACGGGTCAATCCGGGTTGGGTGGGACGAGGTGACCTCATCGAGCAACGCGACCGCCGACTCGCGCTGGGCGGCAACGCACGACATCGCATGGCGCGCTTCGAGCCGGGAAAGAACGCGACCGGCACTCTCGAAATGGGCATATCCGCGCGTGTCGATCTCATCGACCCCCAGCAGCAGAGCCTCGTCGAGGCGCCAGCGAACCAAACATGGGATCAGCGTATCGATGCGAACATCGTGCAATCGGACATCGGTCTCTGGGTCGATCTCGACTGGGACTTCAGCAAGTACTTCAACGTGAAGGCGGGCGCACGTACTGACGTGCTGTTCTTCGACGTCGACGACAAGCTTGGGAATTTCGTCCCCGACTTCCGGCCTGAGGGTTTCATACCGGGCTACCGACGCACGGCCGCCGGGGTATTTGCAGGGCCACGACTTGCGCTCGCGGGGAAGCCAACCGACTGGATCGACATCATCGGCGCCTACGGGAAGGGGTTCCGCTCGCCCCAGGCCATCACGTTGGTCGACGGCGAGATCGCCCCGTTCAGCGAGGTCCGCTCGCTGGACCTCGGGGTGCGATTCCGGCTCGGTCCGAACGAGGAGCTGAAGCTGACCCTCACAGGCTACCGAACCTGGCTGAACCAGGACGTCGCCTTCGACGCCCCCGAAGGACGGCTCGAAAACATCGGCCCCACGAGCCGGACGGGGTTCGTCTTCTACGCGGTCACCAACCCACTGCCATGGCTCCTGGGCTCCGTCTCCGTCACTTACGTCGATGCGATCCTCGAGGGACCGCCGCCACCGACCGTTGAAAACCCAACGCCACCTTTCGAAGAGGGCGACCTACTGCCGTTCGTTCCCCCCTGGGTCGTTCGGCTCGACGTGGGCGCCGGTGACGACCTGGTCGACATCTGGAAGTACCCACTCCGCGGGCACCTCGGGCTCGGATACACGTTCATTGGCGCGAGGCCGCTCCCGTTTTCGCAGACCGCCGCTCCGTTCTCGTTGCTCGATCTGTCGGCCAAGCTCACTTGGTGGTTCCTGGAAGTCGGCTTCCAGGTTTTCAACGTGCTCGACAATCAATACGCCGGAAACGAGTTCGCGTTCGTATCGAACTGGAACCCAGAATCCGTCCCATCTCGAATCCCGGCGCGCCACATCAGCGCCGGCAGACCACGGATGTTCCTTTTCACCATCGGGATTCAGCTATGAACCACATCATCTGGATCGCCGCGATCTCTACGCTGGCCGCGAGTTGCGGGCAGACGGGCGGCACCTTCGTCGAGATCCCGTTTCGGGGTCAGGGGACCGAGCCTCTGACGTTTGCGAAAGACGGATGGGAGGTGACGCTCTCCGACGCCACGCTCGGGTTTGGCGCGATTTACTTCTGCACGACCGACAGCTCGCTCTCCAGCCGGTGCGAGGTCGCGATCCTCGAGTACACCGAAGGCGTCACGTTGAACGGACTCGACCCGATGGAGCAATCGATCGGCTCGCTTTTCGGAACGACCGGCACGATCCGCACCGCCTTTTTCGACTACGGCATCGTCTGGCTGCTCACGGAGCCGCTCCCGGAAGCCCTGGCTGGAGTGCCCGGGGGACCGGCGGTCGTGCGTTTCGACAGCCCGAGTTACGTCCCCGACGGTCATTCGGCCCGGTTCTCTGGTAGCGCGACCTGTGTCGAGGACGCGTCGATTTGCTGCCCGGGCGCGGTGACGTGTCCGAGCTCGTACACATTCGAGGCCAACGTCGACGTTCTTGTCGTGAAACCCGGCACCCCCGCCGTCAACGGGGCGCGGACCACTCAGGAGGTCACGACCGAGCCGCTCGCGCTCACCATCGTCTTCGACCCGAACACTTGGTGGCAGGCAGTCGACTTTCGCCGTCTCGCCGCGCTCGATGACGGCTCTGGGCCGGTGGTCCTCAGCCCTGAAGATCCCGACTACAGCGCGCTGGTCATCTCGATGACGGCCAATGCGCTCCCCACATTCGTTTGGTCATCGCCAACGATGGAACCATGACCGATGGCCAAAGAAGCAAAACCAACGAGATAGAGGAGAGTACCATGAAAAGTGCAATCTGGATTGTCGGAGCGCTGTCGCTCATCCTCCCGATCGTCGGCTGCGGCGACGACCAAGGGAGCGGAGCCGATGGAAACTTGTCGGTACTGCTCGAAGCCGAGGAAACCATCGTCGACGGAATTCGGGCGGGCACTGGAGAGGAGAACATCCTCGATGGATTCGACGTCGACTTCAGCCGATACATCGTCTCCGTCGGGCTCGTGCAGATGAACCAAGTCGATGGAGGCAACCCGCAAGCCAGCAGCGTCATCGCCGTGGCCGATTTCACGAGCCTTCCGACGACCTTACCTGAGCTCACCGCCTTCGACGGCATCCCGACGGGTCAGTACACCGATTTCGGTTTCGCGACCCCCATAGCGACCGCCAGCGCAGTGAACGTCAATCAGGTGCCAGCGGACGACGTCGATGCCATGGTGGCGAACGGATGGAGCTACTTGATCGAGGGAACGATCGCACGCGTTTCCGACGGAGCGACGAAGGAGTTTCTCATCCAGGCGGACGTGCCATCGATCTACAGCGCGTGCGCCGTAGAGGGCTTGGAACCAGGAGTCAACGTCAGCCGCAACTCGAGCGTCGACATCACGCTGCACGGCGACCACATCTTCTTCAACGGCTTTCCCGAAGAAGAAGGCAACGTCCTTCGGCTCGCGCAGTGGATGTGGGACATCGAAGACACCGACGGCGACGACGTACTGACCCAAACGGATTTCGAAGCCGCAACCGACGTGGGCACCTTGTTTCCGTCGCCGCCGCAAGGCGTGTACGAGCTCACTGGCGGTCCGATCTCGCCGATCGACAATGCCTGGGATTTCATCCGCGCTCAGCTCGGTACCCAGGGCCACATCTTTGGCGAGGGCGAATGCGAGTGGAGCCCCCTCTGAAGCGTTCGGCCACTGGGACTGGCACTGCTCTACCTTGCGCGACCGTGCGAGAAGGCAACGACTTTCCGATCGCGATCATCGGGGCAGGGTTCGCGGGGATCGGCGCGGCGATTCAACTGCTCAGAGCTGGGATCGACTCGTTCACGATCTTCGAGCGCGCAAGTGAAATAGGGGGCACTTGGCGGGACGCTACCTATCCGGGCGCGGCCTGTGACGTGCCGTCGCATGTGTACTCGCTCTCCTTTGAGCCGAATCCCGACTGGAGCCGGCGCCATGCTTCGTCCTGGGAGATACAGGAGTACCTGCTGAAGGTCGTCGACAAATGGAACCTACGTCAGCACATGCGGCTCAGCACGGAAATCGTCGAGGCCCGCTTTGACGAAGACTCTGGCACTTGGATATTGGCGACCGATGCAGGAGATCGATTTTCTGCGCGGGTTGTGCTCGCCGGCGTCGGGGGTTTGGTCGATCCGGCCTATCCGAACATCGATGGCATGGACGAGTTTGCCGGCGACATGATGCATACTGCCCGTTGGAATCATGGGGTCGATCTCGTCGGCAAGCGAGTGGCGGTGATCGGTACGGGTGCAAGCGCCGTCCAGGTCGTGCCGGCGATCGCGTCCATCGTCTCGCTGCTGGCCGTTTTTCAACGCACACCGGCATGGGTCGTACCGAAGCTCGATCGGATCTATCCGGCGTGGCGCCGCAAGCTCTTCGCGCGCTTTCCTTTGTTGCTTTGGGCGAGCCGGCTCGCGAAGTACTGGCTGAGCGAGCTTCGTGGGCCCATCGTCTTCCTCGACTCCAAGGTTCTGTCTCGGATCGGGACTTGGATCTCGATGTGGAACCTCCGCAAACAGGTGCAAGACCCGGAGCTTCGAGAGAAGCTCACGCCAAGCTTCCAGTTCGGGTGCAAGCGCGTCCTGGTGTCCGACGACTATTGGGCGACGTTTGAACGGTCGAACGTCGCGTTGGTCACCGACCCGATCGACGCGGTCGAACGCACCGGGGTTCGAACGAAGGACGGCACCCTGCACGAAGCCGACGCCATCGTTCTTGCGACGGGGTACAAGCTCGGCCTCGCCACGGCGCCATTTCCGGTGATCGGCCGCGCGGGACGAACGCTCGAGGAAACATGGAAGTGCGGTGCCGTTGCGTACAAGGGCTTGAGCGTCGCGGGTTTTCCCAATTGGTTCATCATGATGGGTCCCAACACGGGTCCGGGTCACACCTCGGTGCTGGTGTATACGGAGGCGCAGATCAGCCACGCGTTGCAGGCCATCCGAAAGATCATGACCGAAAACCTCAAGTACATGGACGTGCGCCAGGAGGTGCAGGACCGTTACAACGACGGCATCCAAAACCGGATGAAGCAGATGGTTTGGTCGGGCTGCAAGAGCTGGTACCTCTCCGAGGACGGCAGCAATCACTCGCTCTACCCAGGCTTCGCCGCGGAATACGTCGTTCGCACGCGCACGCTCCGCGCAGCTGACTACGAAGTCGGCCAGTTCTGAATGATCTTGGCTCGAGCGGGTAGCCAGTTGGCTAGCAGAGGCCAATGCCTGTCTGGAGAAGATGGGTGGCTGCGAGGGCGAGCTTGCGGGCGTCTTCGGAGGAGAGATCGCGCAGACGGGGGTGGCCATTGGCGATCATGGTCGCGAGGCCGTGGGTGAGCGCCTCACTGCTCAGCGCGATGAGCTCGGGGTCTGCCTCGGGAATGAGGCCCGCGTTCTGGCCCTCAATGATGAGCGCGATCAACTTCAATCTCCGCTCATCTTCGACCTGGCCCAGGAATCGTCCGGACCTGGATTCGCTGCTGTGGATGAGATCGAAGAGCGCGGGATGCTCAGCAGCAAAGCGCACGTATGCCACGCTCATCGCGCGGAACTGCGTCAGCGCATCGCTGCAGTTCGAGCTCGCCAGATCGAGCTTTCGCTCTAGGTCCGTCGCGGCTCTTTCCGCTACGGCGTCGAGCAAGGCCTGCTTGTCGGCAAAGTGACGGAAAGGCGCCGCGGAGGAAACCCCGGCCTCCCGCGCCAAGGCGCGCATGCTAATCGCGCTGAGACCGTCCGAGTCGACGAGGCGGAACGCCGTCTCTAGCAGCACTTCGCGGAGCTCTCCGTGATGGTAGGGTTTGGCGTCCCCGCTCATGGCCCCAACGTAGCAGAGGATGTTATCATCGCTTACTTCTCTGCAGCGTTCGATGTTAGCACTGCTTACTCGCGCTTGTTAGCAGTGCTTACATTTGGCCGGGCGATGTAGGCGTCGCTTACTTCGACCCGTGATGGATGTTAGCATCGCTTACATTGGAGTAGAGTCATTGGCAGACGTTCTTCGAGAAGTCGCAGTTGTATCCGTAGGGGCAGTCCCCACTGTCGACGCAGGGGAGCTCCCGGCACAGGCCTGTCTCCTGGTTGCAATAAAAAGGAGGCGCGCAGGAGTGCAGTCGGCAGGCCACTTCGGATCGCGTCGGGCGCGACGGCCTGGGGCCGCCTTCTTCTCCGCTCGCTGTGGCTGCGGTCGTACCTCGCGGGTTCGTCGGCTTTCCACAGGCCGACGCAACCACGATACCGAGTGCGAATACGCCCAACACGGGCCCGAGCCTCCGCGTGCCGCACATTTGGCAAAGATGATAGATTCGGCCGATGGCTGCAAAGCACATTCTCGCATGCATCGACTTTTCCGAGCAGTCGACACGCGCTCTGGCCGAGGTTGGAGAGTACGCGAGGGCCAACGGTAGCAAGGTAACGCTGCTTCACGTCTGCGACCCAAGGGCATTCGTCCCGCCGCAGGCTGTCCTCGAGCCCTCCTCTGCCAGCGACGAGAAGGCTCATGAGGATGAGCTCGCAACGCTGCGAGATCGACACCTTGGGGACCTTCAGGTCGCGCTTGCGGTGGTCTCGGACCACGCGCCCGCGAAGGCGATCTGTGACTATGCCGATTCGCACGGGGTCGATCTGATCATCGTCGGCTCGCACGGACGCGGCGGAGTGGAGCGGTGGTTGATCGGCAGCGTGGCCGAGCGCGTGGTCCGCCACGCGTCGATGAACGTGTACGTCGTTCGCCGGTGACTTCAAGCCGCCCTCCTACCCTGATAGGCTCGCCCCATGGGCACCCGCCGCGCATGGTCGATCCTCGGGAATTCGCAACGCCTCGACGGCGGTGCCATGTTCGGAAACGCGCCGCGTGCATTGTGGCGAACCTGGGTCGAGCCCGATGAGCTCAACCGGATCCCATTGGCTTGCCGGACCTTGCTAGTCGAGGATGGTGACCGGCGCATCTTGTTCGAAACCGGCATCGGCGCGTTCTTTGCTCCCCAATTGCGGGACCGGTTCGGTGTTCAAGAGGAACGACATGTATTGGTCGACAATCTCGCGAAGATTGGATTTTCCGACGAAGACATCGACTGCGTGGTGTTGTCGCATCTTCACTTCGATCACGCGGGGGGCCTGCTCACCGCATACGACCCGGAAGAACCGATGCGCCTCCTGTTTCCGAACGCAACCTACGTGGTGAGCTGGGACGCCTGGCAGCGAGCGAAACATCCGCACACGCGAGATCGCAAATCGTTCATCCCCGAGCTTCCTCCCTTGCTCGAGGAGAGTGGGCGGCTCGAGGTCGTCAAAGGGCGTCGCTCCGAGACGCTCGGGGGCGACTACAAGCTTTGGCTATCCGAGGGGCACACGCCAGGGCTCATGCTGACGGAAATTCCCGGAAGCGACGGCCCAGTGGTGTTCGCGGCGGACCTCATTCCCGGGCGCGCATGGGTCCATCTTCCCATCACGATGGGGTATGACCGTTTCCCAGAGCAGCTGATCGATGAGAAGACCGATCTCCTGACGCGCTTGGTCGAACAACGAGGCCGTCTGTTCTTCACACACGATCACGAAGTCGCGCTCGGACGGGTGGCCCGTGACGATAGAGGGCGATTCTTCGCCGAAGAGACCCTAGCAGAGCTCATAGGCGCAGCTCTCTAGATGACGTGGTAGACTCCCGTTTCTCGGAGGAACGATGCCTCTTGGCAATGGCGGTACCCCCAAGCGAATCGAAACCGGCGACGAATACATCGAGAGCCTTCGTGGGAGAGGTTTGAAGGTGTTTCTCTTCGGAGAGCGGGTGCTCGAGCCGGTGGATCATCCGATGATCCGGCCGTCGATCAACGCGGTCGCTGCAACTTATGATCTCGCCATACGCGAGCCCGAGCTCGCTACGGTCGAGTCGCCTCTGACGGGGCAGCGCGTCAACAGGTTCCTACATGTCGTGCAAAGCGCCGACGACCTGGTGGCGCAGAATATGATGCAGCGAAGGCTGGGGCAGAACACAGGCACCTGCTTTCAACGTTGCGTCGGCATGGATGCGTTCAACGCGCTCTATTCGGTCACCTTCGAAATCGATGAAAAGCACCGGACGCCCTACCACGAACGGCTCAAGGCGTTTGTCAGGACGATGCAAGAGCGCAACTACGTGGTCGGAGGTGCGATGACCGACGTCAAAGGCGACCGGAGCAAAGCGCCGCACGAGCAACATGATCCCGATCTCTTCGTCCACGTCACACGGAGAAACAAAGACGGGCTTTGGCTCAAAGGCGCCAAGGCTCATCAGACCGGCTGCATCAACTCGCACTGGATCATCGCGATGCCGACGATGCGGCTCAGCGCCGCCGACAGAGACTACGCGATCGTCGCGGCGATGCCGGTCGGTGCACCGGGAATCACTTACATCTACGGACGGCAGTCGTGCGACACGCGCAGCATGGAAGAAGGCTCGATCGACATCGGCAACGCCGAGTTTTCGGGGCAGGAGGCGATGGTCGTGCTCGACGACGTGTTCGTGCCGTGGAGCCAGGTCTTCATGGACGGCGAACACGAGTTCGCTTCCATGCTGGTCGAGCGCTTCACCTGCTACCACCGGCGCAGCTACGTTTGCAAGACGGGCGTCGGCGACGTGCTGATCGGAGCTGCAGCGCAAGCAGCAGAGCACAACGGCGTCGAAAAGGCCTCCCACATCAGAGACAAGCTCGTACAGATGACCCATCTGAACGAGACGATGTACGCTACCGGTATCGCATCGTCTCACCAGGCGCGTCCGACGAAGTCGGGCTGCTACTTGAACGACGACATGCTGGCAAACGTCTGCAAGCACCACGTCACGAAGATGCCCTTCGAAATGGGCCGACTCGCACAGGACCTCGCCGGCGGTCTGGTGAGCACCGCGCCCTCGGAGAAGGAGCTGAAGCACCCCGAGCTCGGTGCACTACTGGACAAATATCTCAAAGGGCGCGCCGACGTTCCGACCGAATCGCGAATCCGCATTCTGCGCCTGATCGAAAACATGACGATGGGACGGAACGCGGTTGGGTACTTGACCGAATCCCTGCACGGCGCCGGGTCACCCCAGGCGCAGAGAGTCCAAATCGGCCGGCAAATGCAGCTCGACTTCAAGAAGTCTCTCGCGCGCCGGCTCGCGGGAATCGACTCTACCGACGACGATTAGGCCGCTCAGGACCTACTCAGCACGAAGCGATAGCGGACGTCGTTGTGGCGCAGACGTTCGAGCGCAGCATTGACCTCGGTCATCGGGAGCGTTTCGACCTGGGCGCCAATCCGATGCCGCGCCGCGAAGTCGAGCATTTCACGCATGGCGACTCGCCCTCCGATGGGACTTCCCGTTACGGAGCGGCGCCGTGCCAGGAGAAGACCACTCGGAATGCTCAACGGCTCAGCAAGCGCCCCTACGAAGGACAACACGCCGTCCGGACGTAACGCGCTGACGTAGCGCGGCCAATCGAGAGGGTGGTTCACTGTCGAAACGATCAGATCCATCGACTCCCGCTGGGACTTGAGTGCGGTGGCGTCGACGCTGGAAACGAAGTGATGCGCGCCGTGCGAACGCGCCTCGGCTTCCTTGGCCGCTGTGGAAGAGAAAGCGGTGACCTCGCAGCCAAAGGCGCGCGCGAAGCGGATCGCCAAGTGACCGAGACCGCCAATGCCGATGATGCCAACTCGGCTTTGAGGTCGTGCGTGCTGCCGAAGCGGCGAGTAGACGGTAATCCCACCACAAAAAAGCGGCGCTGCCTCGTCGGAGCGCAGGGCCTCGGGAATGGCAAACGCAAACCGGCCGTCGATGCGGATTCGATCTGCAAATCCTCCAGGGCGCCCCACACAGGTTTCGACCATGTTCGAGCAAAGGTTCTCTTCGCCGCGTTCACACCATTCGCATTGAAGGCAGCTCCCGCATTGCCAGCCCACGCCCACCCGGTCCCCCAGCTCGACGTGAGTGGCCAAGGGCCCCTTCTCGGCGATCGTACCAACGATCTCGTGACCGGGAACCAGAGGATACTCGCTCGTTCCCCAGTCGTCATCGATGAGGTGGAGGTCGCTATGGCAGATCCCGCAGTGTGTGATCGCGATCTCTACCTGGTGAGGCCCGAGGCTCGTCACCTGGTAGTCAAACGGCGAAAGCGATGCGCCGGCCTCCTGTGCGGCGTAGGCATAAACGCGGGAGGTATCCTGCTTGGACATGATGATTGTCGCTTAGACGGTAGCCGGTTGCGGTCAAATTGAATACGTTAGGGTTGATGCGAGGGGGGGGAAACGTCTGGGCGACATGGATCGGACTGCTCTTGGCTTGCGCATGCGACCGGGGCGCGACGGCCGAGACGCCGAGTCAGCCGGTCGAGATCAGGGAGGTTCACAGCGGCGATGCCGAACGGCGGGCCGCGGGCGAACGACCGGACGCTCAGCCGCGACAGGAGGGTCTGCTGATCGGAGAGTTCCGACTGGCCAAGAACGCCGTGATCGATGGCGACACGATCAGGGTGGAGGGGATCGACGAATCGCTCCGGATGTTGTCGATCGACACCGAAGAAAAGCTGGACCGCAAGGCAGATCGCGCCGCCGCAGCCAAGGACTTCGATCGGTACATCGAGAGGAAGCGCGGGAACGCGACGCGTCCGCAGAAGGCCGGAACCCCGATGGGTGAGGAAGCCAAGAGGTTCGCTGAAGCGTTCTTCGACGGCCACGAAATGGTGCGCTTGGAGCGTGATGACCCAAAGGAAATCTTGGGGCACTATGGCCGCCTCCTCGCCTACGTGTTCGTCAAGAAGGACGGACGCTGGACGAGCTACAACGTGGAGTGCGTGCGCGCTGGGACGAGTCCGTATTTCACCAAGTACGGATACTCACATCGCTTGCACAATGAGCTAACGGACGCAGAAGCCGAGGCACGCCAGGCGAAACGCGGAATCTGGAACCCAGAGGCCCGAGGGTACCGCGACTACGAAGAACGCAAGGCCTGGTGGAACGCACGCGCTGACTTCATCCGAGCATTCGAGCACGAGGCCAGTCGTCGCGACGACTACATCGAGCTGACGCACTGGGATGCATTCGACCAACTGGAGAAACGACTCGGCCAAGAGGTCACAGTCCTGGGGACGGTGGGCAGGATCCGGCACTTCAAGAACCTGGTCCGGGTTGCGCTGCAAGGCGCGTCCGGAACCACGTTCCCCCTGATTTTCTTCAATAAGGATGCGTTTCAGATGAGCGGGATCGACCGCTACAAGGGAGAGCCCGTGACCGTACGAGGCTCGGTAGAGCGCTACGAGAAGGGCGACTACCGCACGCTGCAGATAGTCGTGAATGCGCCGACGCAGCTCGTGCTGCCCCTCTTGCCACCGCCGAGCAACACCGCGCGAACGGCCGAGTAGACGACGCCGAGCGGTACGAAACCGCGAGAGACTCCGTCCGATAACCCGCAAAACCAAGGCAACGGGAGGTCGAGATGGTGGGTGTTCGGACGTGGACGCGCGAGCGTGCATGCGCGTTATTGCTGCTCAGCGCCTGCGGGAGGGAGGCGGTGTTCGCGGACACCAACTGTGATCACCTGGCCCCTGGTGACCTGGTCATCACGGAGGTGAACGCGAACCCCGACGGGAGCGATGGGGCCGGCGAGTACATCGAGCTATTCAACGCCGGCTCAAAGGTCGTCCTGCTCGATGGGCTCAGGTTGAACGCAAGTCGATCCGATGGCACCAGCTTGGAGACCCATCGATTCCACGGCGCCTCGATCGCCTCGGGGGAATACTTGGTCATCGGAAACGCTCCCGTCGACGCCCTGCCGGAGCACATCGATTACAGCTACGGGAGCACCCTCGGCAGCCTTCGCAACTCAGACGGGGTGATTTCGATCGAATGCGCTGGGTTGCTGATCGACCATGTGAGCTACGAAAGCACAGTCGACGGACGTGCACTCGAGTTCGACGGTCGGTTGGCGCCCGATCATGAGTTGAACGACGAAGCAGGTCACTGGTGCCCGACGCCCGAAGGCGTGCGTGAGGTCTCTTCGGGCAACTACGGAACCCCGGGTGTCGCTAACAGCCCCTGTGAGGTTCTCCAACTCGACGGGGTCTGTCTCGAAGACGGGTCTGGCCGAGGCATGATAGCGCCTGGACCGGGGGACGTACGGATCACGGAGTGGATGGCCAATCCGAAAGGGACGGATGCGGGCTTCGAATGGGTCGAGCTGCTGTTTTTTGGCCCAGCCGACCTCAACGGGGTTCAGCTTGGACCAGCACCCGAGCTCTTGAGCACCATGAGAGCGGGCGAGGACTGTTTTCCCGTCGGCGCAGGGTCACGGGTCGTCTTCGGGGCGAGCCCGGCGGCGGCTCCCCGCGTCGACGCGGAGCTGAGGTTCAGTCTCGGCAACACGGGACCGCGGAGCATCGTGGTCGGCGTCTCCGGCGTCGTACTTGACGAAGTCCAGTACTCGGGCACGGTCGAGGGAACGGCTTGGCAGGTCGATTCGGGCGGGGTTGCGTGCCTAGCGCTCCCGGAAGACGAGTACGCAGCCGGCAACTTGGGAACGCCTGGAGAGGCAAACCGCGACTGTGTTCTACCGCTAGAGCCCGGCATGTGCTTCGACAACGGCGTCCCACGCCCGATCGTCAGTCCGCGAGTTGGTGAGGTACAGATCACGGAGTGGATGGCCAACCCGTCATCGGTGGGGAACCGCGAAGGCGAATGGGTCGAGATTCGATTCCATGCAGCCGCCGATTTGAACGGGCTCTCACTGTCGGACCTGGCGTCAAACACGATGGTCGTAGATGGGGAAGCGTGTTTGCCAGTGGAGGCGGGCGGGTATGTCGTCTTTGCACGAAACACCAATCCATCGGAAAACGGAGGTATTCCCGATGTCGACGCTGAGCTCCCGCTCTCACTGAACAACGGCGAAGAGACGCTTACGCTGAGCATCGGCCGGGAAATCCTCGACTTGGTCACCTACGACCGGTCGACCGCGGGGGTTGCGACACAAATCGACGAGAATGGAATCGTTTGTGACGCCGAGCTCGCGTTTGGTGATGGCGACTTGGGCACGCCTGGCTCCGCCAATTCCCGGTGCTCCTGAAGCGCGCCTCCGCCCTGGCGCTTCTATTCCTTCTTGCTCCATGCAATGCGTCCGCAGTCCAGTACGAAATATTCGTGGATGTGGAGAACGAGGAAGATCTCTACGACCTACTGCTGACTGAACAGGTTTCGGAGTCGTCGTTCAATGCGCTGCTACTTCTTCATCAGACGCGCATAGACCTCAACCGGGCCAGCCGTGAGCAGCTCTACCTACTGCCAAACCTCGACTATGGGCATGTCGATCTGATCCTCGCGTTCCGTAAGGCGGCTCGGGCCATTCATAATTTGGAAGAGCTAGTTGGTGCCGGTGTGCTCTCGATGCGGCTATCGGAGTCTCTTCGCGCATTCGTGATCATCGGCTCTCCCGAAGCACCCAGACCGCAAACCCATGGATTCGTTCGGGTCCAGAGCCGATGGAGCGGTCGGTACGACCGTTTGCCACCCGCAGCCGCAGTCCAGGCCCGCATCCAGGCGCTCCGCAGTTTGGACATCGGCGTCGTGGCAGCTCTGACACGCAATGACTTGCACCGGGTCCGATGGGATCCGACCCGCGATGCCTTCACCGCCGACGCCGAGCGTGTTCGTGTTCAAATGCCCAAGCTCTACGTCGAATGGGACGACGATAGGTGGGAGATCGTTGCCGGGACGTATCGCATTGGATTTGGACAGCGGCTAACGTTCGATGTCACCGACCAGGTCACACCGAACGGGTCGTTTGGAGACTACGAGCTTCGCCGCGGTAACGAGCTAGAGCTCGGATGCAGGCGCGCCCGCGGGGAGCTCTCGGCGACGCCGTGTCGGCAGGACTTGGTCGCTCGGGTTACGCCTGACTACGAGTGGACGAACCGCTTGGCAGGAGTTGCGCTGGGGCTGAAGCATCTCTCCGCAGGACCGGGATGGCTTCAGCTGTACGTTTGGGGGTCGTACCAGGTTCACCGCATCCAGCAGATCGAGATCGCCGATGCGGGAGAGTGCGACGATCCACGGCAGGATGACGAAGCCGAGTGTGACGCTCCTCCGGTCTACGTACGGGGCAGCAGCCTCACCGCGCCTGCAAGCACGGCCACCTACGCAACACTGCCCGCCATGTACGCCGAAGGGCTAGCAGGTGGGAACGTGAGCTACTTCTGGAATGCGCGGAGTCACCTCGGGATCACCGGCTATGGCTCGTTCCCCAGATGGCTCGTCGAGGGAGTCGAGCTCGGGTTCCAGGAGATCGCGCGTAAGCCGTTTGGAGGCGCGTTTGGGGCGATTGGCTTGAACGCCGCCATCGGGTTCGGGCGGCAGGACCTGTTTGTGGAACTTGCTCGTAGCTTCGATTCAGAGCGCGGCGGTGGTGGCGGCTACGGAGCGGTCTTTCGGAGCGTCACGACGCTTCGAATGACGGAGCTCGAGGCATCGGGGCGGTACTACGGATCGAGCTACGTCAATCCCTACGCGCGTCCTCTCTCGGCGCCGGATGAGTTGGACGGCCTGCGAGCGCGGGACGAGGCCGGGCTTCGTCTTCGCGCGGCAACCCAGCTTGGACGACGCGTGGGGCTGCGAACGCTCGCCGATGCATGGCGCCGACTTTCTTCCGGCAAATTCAATGGGCTGGTCTTCGCTCGGATGGACTTACAAGTCGCACCTGCATGGGCATATTCGATCTGGTCCGAGTACCGGAGCAGCGCGGGCCAGCGCCTGCTGTTGGCAACCCAGCTAATGTACCAACCGGTGCAGCGGTTGGCGGTGTCAGCGCAGTTTCTCCATCGCTGGGTCGGCCCCAAGCTCGGCGGAGGCCAGCTTCAACAGGACATAGCTGCGGTCGTGAGCATCACCACACGGCCCATCGATTTCCTGCGCATTCGAATCCGCGCCCGCTACGACTTCGAAGACATCTGGAACAACCATCGGCTCCCACAGGTCCTATGGACCTACGTCGACACCACATTCACCGTACGTGAGCACGATGTGGTGCGGCTGCGTTACGATTTCCGCATTTTTCTCGACCGTCGCGAGGCGACGCTGAGTCGGGTGCCCAACCCAGAGCACTGGTTATGGATCGAGTATGCCGTGCGCTACTGAATCGCTGTCCAAGCGCAGAATGGCGTCAGCGCGTGCGACTTGTATACGAACGCGCCGAGATTGAGCCTCGCGGAGCGCTGCACGCACCCCGGCCAGCGCTTCGAGGTCCGCCGCGCCAAGCTCGTAGCTCGTCTTCGCCTGGTCGACGCGCTTCTTCGAAATTGAAATCAGACTGTTGGCAATTTCGAGCTGCTGCTCGGCTTGCTCTCGGTCGATGATGGCATTTCTTCGCTCCTCTTCCTTGGCCACACGTGCCTCCTGAGCGCGCGCGTCGAGCTCGCCCGCCTGGGCATCTGCAGCGCGACCCATGGCCACCGCCCTACCTCCATCCCACAGCGGGACCGCCAAGCTGAGGCCGAGGCGATACATCGGGAAAACCCGGTCGTTGACCCCGGCAACGCCTGTCTGGGCGAATGCTGCCAGTGTCGGCACTCGACTCATACGATGCATGCGGGCCTCGTGACGAGCTGCATCGCCTTGACGCTCAAGAGCCTCGATCTCCCAGCCCACATCGGAGTCGGCGTCTGTCGACTCGATGTCTAGGAGCCCGGTATCGGGCTCTACCTCAGGGGATAGCTCAGCTCCGATCGCAGACTCCAAGGCACGCCTGGCGGCAAGCGCGTTGGCGAGCGCATCCGCCTCAACCAGCTCGGCTTGGAGCTCCTCATAGAGCGCAGCATCCAGCTCAGAGCCTGGGCGATCACCCTCAGCAACGCGTGCCGCGGTGCGCTCTCGCTGGGTCTTCGCATCTTCCACGGAGCTGGACGCAAGATCGTGAATCAGGTGCTTGGCCATCCAGTCGAGATAGTAACCTCGCACGACGATGAGGATATTCTGGCGGGATGCGTGAGAGTTAGCCCGCGCCGCCGATTTATGCGCCTCCGCCGACCTGATCGCAGCCCTGGCTCGCGAATCGTACAGGGGTGCGTTCATCTCGATCGTCCCCTCATAACGGACATTGGGCCGAAACGCGGTGCGCTCGCCGATTGTCGGAGACGCCCGGACGTTGACTACATCGCCGGAAACGTTTTGGACCTTCTCGATGTAGGACCCCGGAGCAGCTTCAGCAGCGGCGTTCATCCAGAACGTCGGGTTCTTCCCGGAGCGAGCCACGTCGAGCTGGGCGTCGGCCTGCGCAGAAGTCGCCTCGACCGCCTCCCATCGTGCTTGGTTCTGAAGCGCGAGCTCTTCTAGCTCCCCAAGCGTGACGACCTCAGCAGCTGCAACCCCGGGTACGAGCATCGTAGCCAGCGCAACCACAATGGCCCTCACCTGACGCTTCCAATCGCAGCCTACAGTCATGTTCCACCTCATTCATGGCGCAGCGCCTCGATGGGCTCGAGCTGCGCTGCGCGTCGGGCCGGGAGGTAACCAAAAGTCACTCCGACACTCGTTCCAAAGGCGGCGGCGCCCATCATGGTCAACAAGGGCAGTCCTCCCGACCAGCCCATGCCTTGCGCCATTAGACTCGATGCAACCCAGCCTAGGAGCACCCCCGCAAGCGATCCCGTAAACGACAACACCACTGCCTCGGACAAGAATTGCACCAGGATTTGCCTAGGAGACGCTCCGATGGCCGATCGTATGCCGATTTCCTGGGTGCGCTCGGCAACCGAAACGAGTTGGATATTCATCACGCCGATGCCGCCGACCAAGAGTGATACGGTGGCGATCCCTATGAGTAGGCCTGTCAACAGGCCCGAGACCAACTTTGCGGCCTGGGCGGCTTGCACCGGGCTCCCGAGGCGAAAATCGTCGGGCTCCCCCTCCGACAGCCGATGGGAATGTCGCATGATCGGGACGACTTCCAGC
>JBAVOF010000169.1:0-7451 GCA_049691835.1 Polyangiales bacterium | reverse complement strand
GCGCGGCGAAGCCGCTTGCCGTACGTCGTCGGATGGGTGTCGACAGGAGGGCTCATTTTGATTGAACGCGGTCGAGTTGCGGAAAATCGGTATCGGCGTGATCGGTCGGCTCGGTTCAGCTCATGTGATAGATTGCGGGAAGCTGTTCGAGAGCCGTCACGCAAAGCCCCAAGTCTTTCAGGAGGCCGTCGTGCAAGCCGTAGATCCATCCGTGGATGGAAAGATTGTCCCCCCGGCTCCAGGCGTCTTGAACGATGGTCGTATAGCAGAGGTTCGCGACTTGCGTAGAGACATTGAGCTCGCAGAGGCGATCGAACCGGGCCTTCGAGGACAAGTCAGCGTCGGACAGCTCCGCTTGGTGCTGGTCGTAGACGTCCTTGATGTTCCGAATCCAATTGTCGATGAGGCCCAGTCGCGAGTTTTCGAGGGCAGCCCGGACACCGCCACAGCCATAGTGACCACAGACGATCACGTGCTCGACTTTGAGGATCTCGACCGCGTACTGGAGCACCGACAAGGCGCTGAAGTCGGTGTGAACGACGAGGTTGGCCACGTTGCGATGCACGAACATCTCTCCGGGGTCGAGCCCGCAGATCTCGGTCGCTGGCACCCGGCTGTCGGAGCAGCCAATCCAGAGATACCTCGGTGCCTGCTGAGACGAGAGCCGCTCGAAGAAACCAGGGTTCGTAACCTCGACCTGGGCTGCCCACGCGCGATTTTGTTCGAATAACTTGGGCAGTGTCTTCATCGTTGCTGAGCCGGGGTGCGGAACGTTCCGAGGGGCTCTGCGTATTTCTCATCCCCTGCCGGCCCCGTCAAGGCCTTGGAAATGCACGCGCGTCACGCCATACGGCAATGGGCGACTTCCTCTGGCGCGCAGCGGCGACCAGCGTACCCAAGCATGCGCCCGGCAAGAACAGGATGTTGATCAGCAGCTCGTCGAGCAGTCGGCTCCCTGGGACAGGATCCCCGCGCCAGCGATCGGGAAGTGCATTCAGCGTGTTGGCGATGCGATTGGCCACCGTCATGACGCGGGCAACATCCTCGATGTCGCTAACCGTTTGCGCGCCCAATACACCGATGAGCGCGACTTTTTGCTCCGCGGGCTCTGTGTCGAGGAACTCGGCTTGGGTCAGCTCACGGGCGTGGGCGATCGCAAGCCAATCCGCGCGATCAAATGCCGCCGCGTCCATGTTCGCGAGTGCTGCGAGCTCCGCGTTCGACACCCCGGCGTCGAGCGCCATTCGGGTATGGGCGTGTTCGCACATGCGGCAAGCGTTGACCTGAGCGACCGCGATGATGATCTGTTCCCGCAGCCCAGGTGGCAGTCGGCGGCGAGCCCAAATCGCCCAGAGCGAAGGGAATCGTGCGGCCACCCGAAGCAAATCGCGGATCAACTCTACCAGCGCGTAGGTGCGAGGAATGGGTCGGCAGGGAGCTTGGTCCATCATCCGGCTCCTCCCATTCCAAGAAATCTACTCACCTTTTCATGTACCTCGTGAAGGTGCTCGCTCATGTGATCCTTTTGCTCCGCGTCGAGCAAGCCATACACGAAGAAGAGCGTCTTGCGACCGTCCGCGCGCCTCTGATCAGCAGAGCGTGTGTTGGGACCCCAGTCTTCGCGCTTCGTCCATGCTTCCCACAGCAAATCGCGAATGGCTGCCGCGCCGGGATGTTCGCGCAGTCCGTCAGCAAAATCCGCTAGGCGCCTTTCGTCAGCTCTCAGCCCGGCACCAGCTTCGTCGGGCATGGCCGCGACGTGAGCGCGAATCGCTGCTACTTGAGCGTCGCTCAAGCGACCGGTCCACTGCTCGATAGCCTTCAGGAACTTCTCCTGGCGGTCCACAATTCGCTCCGCATCGGGCTTGTCGAGCTCCTCGCGTGTCGCTTGCAGGCGCAGCTCCAGCTGCGCCTGGGCGAAGTCGATCTGCTCGTCGCGAAGCGTGGCCAAGATCGGAGCGGCTTCATCGATGATCCAACTAGCGGTCCTATCGAGGAGAACGTCGATTTGACGCTCGATGATGAGCATGTTCTTTTCATTCAGACCTCTGGACAGCGCTCGGTCCACGGTTGCGACAAGGAGATCGACTCGTGAGCCAAGCACCTCGGGTGCGCTCGCCATCACGCGCTCCACCGACGCTCGAGTAGCCTCTTGCTGAGCCTCATCGAGGTGAAAGACCTCGGAGATCTTGCGCGTCGCCCAGCGTGCCCCGATGCTCTGAAGAACCCCGGTGCACCCGAACGCCAGAATCAGAGAGCAAACCAGTACCCGGCAGCGCCACCGAAGCACCGGGGCCCCATCAGGACGAGCCATAGCCGCCATCGTCACCCCAGATCAATCCGATGCCAAGCCCAACCGTTGGCCCCTCGATGCCGATCTGCTCTGCAGTCACCGGCACGATCACGTAGCCGGCGCGCGCGTCGAGCCCCACCCAGAACTCCTTGCGAAGGCGCCAATAGAGCAGCGCCCGCAAGTCCGCGCCGAGCACGAAGTGATCGACCGGCCCCACCCGGGCCCAACCCATATCGAACATCGCTCCCGCTCCAAACCAACGGTTTGCGTCGCCGTTGCCCCAGAGGGCGCCCAGGGCGCCTCCCGCGGTTCGCATGTCGATCTCCTCGCCGGAGCTCGCGTTACGACTGCCGAACCGAGCGAAGCCTTCGCCGGCCAGGTGGACGCACTTATCCGTTGGTCGCCACACAACGCCCATCGCAAATCCCATCAGGACGGCGTCGCCGTCAGGATAGATCCGTGTGCTCGAGAAGAGATCCACCTTCAGGTTGGGCGCCTCTGCGTCCGCAGACGGCTCCACGCTCACGCTCTGGGCAGACAGTAGAACCGCCAAGGCCAAGCCCCCACAAAGCAGGTTGGCGAATCGGTGATCGATGAGCTGCATCATTGGTCATCCTCGGGACAGGCCCGAACAGCTCGGGTTCAGGCGGCGCTCTCGCGGCTCCAGAGTCCCCTTGGGGAGCCGCGTGAGCAAGCGCCCCATGACATCGGGCCTTCATCGATCTGCTCCTGGTCCTGGGATCACCGCGCTAAGACGGCCAGGAGCAGTCCGACACCGACCCAGGACTGGGGTCCCTTGGGGGTCTGACGCTCAAACCCGCAAATTTTGCGTGGAATTTCGGCTTGCGGTGAATCCGCGCTCCCCCTATCTTTTGAAAACGAAGATGAAAAGCGTTTTCAATAGCTCTCCAATCTTCCTCGCCGTCGTCGTGCTTGGCTCGGGCCTGACGACGAGCGGGCATGCGCAGGTCTATTTCAGCGTCCGCGGTCTCCTCGCCGAGCAGTTCCGTCAATCGGAGCTGGTCGACTACCGACGGGTGCAGCTCTCCGCCGAACGTCGCGAGGCCATCCAGCGGACGCTCGGCGAAACGCTTGAGAAGAGCGAGTACATTTTCTACGTGGCGCGCTCGGCTGACCATATCGATGGATACGCGCTCTTCGACCGGGAGATCGGTCAGCACGAATACATCGACTTCGCTACCTTCTTCGATGGCGAGGGCCGCGTCACGCGCGTGGAAGTGGTCGCCTACCGTGAGCCCTACGGAGAGGGCATTCGGTCGAAGCGTTTCCGAAGCCAGTTTGTCGGCAAAGAGGCGGACAGCGGTTTCAGGCCAGGCCACGACATCGACGTGATTTCCGGCGCGACACTTTCGGCGCGCGCCATGGCGAAAGCGGTGCAGCGTGCCACGTTGTTACTGCACGACACCGTCCTCTCGCCTTCCTAGCCCGAGCCATGCAGGACTTCACTCGACCCGCCGGAAGGCTTCGCGCCCTACCCCTGGGCGCCCGAGGCGTCTACACCGTCTTCCTGCTGTTCACGCTCTTCGGCGTTGGGCTCACGTTGCTTCTGACGCACGACATGGTCGGGATCGATTTGCGAGGCACCCGTGCGTACTACGGAGGTGAGCCCGCTCCGGTCGAGGAGTTGACGCGGGACGGGGGCCCGGCGCTGGTATTGCCCCCTGACGGTCAAACACTGGCGGCGTTCGAGCCGATGCCGCGCCGAAAACTGCTTGAGATCACGCACTTTCACTTGTTCTCGATGCCGGTCTACCTGCTGATCCTCAGCCACATGTACATGCTGTCCCGCTCTCGCAAGAAAGCAAAGGCCGCTTGGATCGCAATGGGCTCGTTGGGGACCTTGCTCCATATGGCGGCGCCCTGGCTCCTCGCGTACGGTTGTGCCGGCGCGGTTGCGGCGTACGCCACGTCGGGCGTCATGATGCTCCTCAGCTACGTCGTCATGAGCGTGGTGCCGCTATGGGAGATGTGGCAGCGCTAGACGTTCGCGGGCTGGCCCCACTTCTTTTCGACGAACCACGCCGCCGCAGCCAGGATCGCGTACGAGCTCAGCGCGAACACGGCGAACTGCGCTGGCTTGGCGGGCGGCGGCATCAGCACGTTGCTCATCTGCATCGCGAGCATCAAGACCGCGAAGATCCAAATCGCCGCCCCGCTCTTGGCATGCCTTGCATAGAGACCCACTCCGGCGAACAACACACCGGCCTCGAGGACGAACGCGATGATCGGCCGATCCCAGAGCCCAAGGCCGACCTTGTGCAAATCCCCCCAAAGGGGCAAGTCGGCGACGTGCACCGGGAAGTCGAGGAACCAATGCGAAATAACACAGAGGCCGACGACGATGCCCCCCCGGCGACCCCAGAGCAGGCTCGCTAACCAGCCGACCAAAACGGCCCAGGCCAGCGAGGCGGCAAGACTGTGCGTGTAGGGCATGTAGTAGAGATCGAGTGGGCTAGACGCGGTGAAGCCGGGGGTGATCCTGACTTTTTCGACCCCCGCGATCACTAAAATCGACCAGAGGATGTCCACGAACTGAACGGCCAGGAACAGCACCCATAGCGGTACCCCGCCTGATGCACGGCGAAGCCCGAAGCTCGGCGCATAGTGTCCGACGAACATTGCGACCACGTTAACACGACGTCCGTGCTAAGAAAACCGTCGTGGCGACGAAGGTCAGGTCAGGCAAAAGCGTGGTCGCAGTGCTGCTCGGATTGGTCCTGGCCGCAGGGCTGATCGCTTGGTTTGGTGCGACGCAGTTCGAGAGAGCGAACCGGGCGGGCCAGCCAGCGAGGGGCGACGAGCCCGATGCACTGGTGTTGAGCGAAGGGGTGCTATTCGAGGCACGCGCTGGCGAGCCGGGCATGGTCATCGCGAAAGAAGTCGGCTCAGGCAAGGAGCTATGGCGGGCCGAGCTCGGCGCCGTGACCGGCAAGCCCGTAATCCTAGTCAACGAAGAGGTCATCGAAGTGCAGATCGCAGGCACCACTTGGATGTCGTTCGACCGATCGACAGGCGAGCCCGTGGAATGACTAGCAACGCCGCGGCCGAGGTTTTCGAGGGAGGGTGTCACTGCGGAGCCGTGCGGTTTCGGGTTGCGGTGCGCTCTCGCGACGCGGTCCAATGCAATTGCAGCATCTGCGCGAAGAAGGGCTATCTGCACCTCATCGTGGCGGACAGCGATTTCGAGCTCCTCCGTGGCGCCGACGCGCTCACGACCTACACGTTCGGCACCCACACGGCTAAGCACCATTTCTGTCGCCACTGCGGGATTCACTCGTACTACCGGCCTCGTTCTCATCCAGATCAGATCGACGTCAACCTGCGTTGCCTAGACGGCGTCGACCCATCGGGCTTCCAGGTGTCCACGTTTGATGGACAAAACTGGGAAGACAACATCGAAGCGCTGCGATCCCGTCGACGCACCGTTCAGTGAAGCTCGATCGACTGCCAGCGACCTTGCTTCCACATGAGAGCGAAGGTCAGGGATTGAAAGCTGCGGTATGCCACCTGGATGGCGAAGACCACCACGAGCCCTAAACCCATGAGCGGGCCGACCAGGTAGACGAGAGGAAGGAAAACGAGCCACTGAAAGGCCGTGGCGATGAACATCACCCGCTTGATGTCCCCAGCCCCCATCAGCGCGTTCATCAGCACCATTCCTACTGAATCGAGGAAGAGAAAGGCCGCGACGAGGCGCAGCGGGTTCGCGGCGATCGCGAGAGTCGCGCTCTGGTGGATGAACCCGCTCAGGATCCATTCAGGAACGATCACGGCGGGAATGCTCAGCACGCCGACGACGACGACGGCTAACTTGGTCACGTCCCATCCCCATTGCTTTGCGTCGTGCGGATCGCCCCGTCCAAGCGCCTGCCCCACCAGGGATGCGGCCGCAAGCCCGAAACCAAGTCCCGGCAAGATGCCGACCAGGATCAAGTCGATGATGACCTTGGTCGCCGCAAGCTCAGAGGTTCCCATGCGCGCAACCAAGGCGAGGAACATCGTCATCCCAGCCGCGAAAAAGAACTGCTGAAGCCCAGCCGGCGCGGCCAGCCCAATGATCGTGGCGATCGTCTCGCGCTTGGGGAGGCCGCGAAGAAACCCCGCGTCCCTGGCGTACGAACGGCCCAGGACGAAATACGAAGCGGTGCCGAACGCGGTGGCGATCGCCGACGCCGCGCCCGCCCCAGTAGCGCCGAGCGCGGGCGCACCGAGGTTTCCGAAGATCAGCACCCAGTTGAGAAAGATGTTCACGGCGTGCATCGAGATCAGGGTGCGCATGTAGAGCATGGATCTGTCGACCGCGTTCCAATAGCCACGGAACGCAAAGTTCATCCCCATGGCAAACATCGCGAACAAGCGCGCCTGCAAGTAGGGCACGCCCTGCTCGACCACGGCTGGATCGCCGGTCAGCAAGGGGAAGTACAGGGGTGCCAGCGCGATGAGCAAAGCCGACCAGGGGACGGCGGCCAGCACCGCGATCAGCAAGCCCCCGTTGAGCGGAAGCGCGGTCTCCCGCAGTCGACCTTCGCCGAGGCGGCGTGCCGCCATCGCCTGCACACCCGTCGAGAGCCCCAAGATGAAGGCCGAAAGCAGGAAATTCGCGAATCCGCCAAGCCCGACTCCAGCCAGCGCGGCATCTCCCAAGGAGCCGACCATCGCCGTGTCAACCAAGTTGAGCACGTTCTGGGAGAGCATCCCACCGATGATTGGAAGTGCGAGTACGAGAATTCTGCGCCGACGCACCGGTGAGACGCTAACCCTGTGCGCTTCCAGGTGCATCGTCTCACCCACGGGCGGACCCGATGACTGAACCGGAGCGCCTCAAGTCAGCGAGGGGCCATGCGAATGGCTCCGTCCAGTCGGATGACCTCGCCGTTGAGGTAGCTATTTTCGACGATGTGGCAGGCGAGCGCGCCAAACTCCTGCGGGCGGCCGAGGCGACCTGGGTGCGGAATCGTAGCGGCCAGTGCAGCACGGATTTCCTCGGACAGCATTCCAAGCAGTGGTGTGTCGAAAGTTCCCGGCGCGATGGTCACGACGCGAATCTGCGCTTTGGACAGATCGCGCGCCGCCGGGAGGGTCATCCCCACGATGCCACCCTTCGATGCTGAATACGCCACCTGACCGATCTGCCCGT
>JBAVOF010000168.1:0-2525 GCA_049691835.1 Polyangiales bacterium | reverse complement strand
GACGTCATCCTCGATGGTGGGATGGCGCTTTCGGTCGCGCCGCCCGTCGACCTGGTCACGCGAGACACTCAGTGCACCGAGCGTAACCCCTTGGTAGAGCTTCACGTTGCGACCGATGACGGCAGTTGCGCCGATCACCACTCCGGTACCGTGGTCGATGAAGAAGCTTTCGCCGATCTCCGCGCCGGGGTTGATATCGATCCCTGATCGACTGTGCGCATGTTCTGTGATGATGCGAGGAATCATGGGCACGTCGGCCAGGTAGAGCTCGTGGGCGCCTCGATATGCAGTGATGGCTCGCACACTGGGATAGCTGACGACCACCTCCTCGATGCTCGAGGCGGCCGGATCTCCCTCATACGCCGCGCGGACGTCTGTGTTGAGAACGCGTCGTAGCTCGGGAATCTTCGTCAGCACGCGCAGCACGACGTCTTCGCTCCAACCTTCGGGCTTCTGGTCAACGAGCCGGCCCATTCGTTCTTGGTAACGAACGGCACGCTCGATTTGATCGACGAGAATGTCTTGCGCCGGGTACAGGTGCTCGCTAATCGCATAACGGAGATTGTTCGGATTTAGGGCGCGAGTGCTGTAGAAGCCCATGTAGAGCACGGGCATGATGTGATTGAACGCGGTGATGACCGCCCGCTTGTTCGGAAGAGCCGCGCTATCGAGATTGTTGATCTCCTCGTCTCCGCCGTACGAGGCGGCGATGACGTCGATCACATCTTCGAGATCCTGATGGCATTGGGGTTCGCTTCCGCTCATGGATGCTCTATGTGTAGCACGAGCAGGCCGTCAACCGCGAACGGTCGGTCAGGCGTCGAGCCAACCACGCTCTCGATACCAAGCCACCGCATCTGTCAACGATTCGCGAAGCGGGCGGATCGTAAACCCCAGCTCGCGATGCGCCTTGTCGTGTGTAACGATCTCGTTGGAAACACTGGCTCGCAGCATGTCGGCCGTGATGAATGGGTCCTTATTGCTGAGCGCGCTTCCCGCCAGGGCGAATGGCAGCAGGACCCAGCCCACCCACAATGGCAGTGCTCGGGACGGTACTTTCGCGCCCGTGAGCTCCCCATAGAGCGACACCATCTCCATGATTGGGATCACGTCACCGGTCAGCAAATAACGCTCGCCACGGCGACCCTTCTCGGACGCCGCTAGCATTCCATCGGCCACATCTCGAACGTCGACGTAGTCGCTCAGAAGCTCGAGCAAAACGGGGACGCGACCGAAGTACATGTCGATCAGCGCAGCTCCAATCAACGAAGGCTCGAAGTCGTAGGGCCCAATCATCGAGCCCGGATTCACGATGACCGCATCTAGTCCGCGCTCGCAGGCGTCCAGCACGATGGTTTCGCCGATCGCTTTGGACCGGTGGTACTCGCACTTCTCGTTGAGAGCGAGAGGCTTGTCTTCGGTGAGCGGCAGCTCGAGAGGCTCGCGCTCCAGCGCATGGTGGGAGCTGGTGTGCACCAACCGCAGACCGCGAGACAGGCACGCGTCCACGACCTTCCGAGTTCCCTCCACGTTGATCGGATACATCATCGGGTCTTTTCTGGGACGGAGGTCGATCTTGGCGGCAAGGTGGTAGACGATGTCAACACCATCCACGGCTCGATTCACATCCCCGGCGTCGAGAACCGAGCCCGAGACGAAATCGACCTCGAGATCGGCGAGTGACTCCGGCACAGCACCCGGCTCCAGCACGCGCACTTCCTGCCCGCTCTGCAGGAGCCGTCGAACGAGAACGTTGCCGAGACGGCCGCCACCACCGGTTACCAGAGCGATCACGCCGCGAAGTGAATCACGATTGCCAGAACCCCTCAAGCCGAAGCGTGCTTGTCGAATACGCGGCCAATCAGCTCCTTGGCCTCGCGCTGAATCACCGACAAGTGCTCGCGGCCGACGAAGCTCTCTGCATAGATCTTGTAAACGTCCTCGGTACCCGAGGGGCGAGCAGCGAACCAACCACTCTCCGTCGTAACCTTGAGCCCACCAATTGGCGCGTCGTTCTCCGGAGCTCGCGTGAGTACCTGCTGAATCGGTTCGCCGGCCAGATCCGACGCGTCGAGATCTGATCGACTCATGCCCAGAAGCGCGGCCTTCTGCTCGGGCGTCGCGGGGGCATCGATGCGCTCGTAGACAGGCACCCCGAACTGCCTGATGAGACTCTGGTAGCACTCACCTGGATCTCTTCCCGTAGTTGCGGTGATCTCTGCGGCGAGCAGATTGAGGAGGATACCGTCTTTGTCCGTCGTCCAAACGCTTCCGTCCTTTCTGAGGAACGAAGCGCCAGCGCTCTCCTCGCCCCCGAAGCCATACGAGCCGTCGATTAGCCCCTGCACGAACCACTTGAACCCGACGGGCACCTCGGCGAGCCGGCGGCGGAGATCTTTGGCCACCCGGTCGATCATCGCGCTGCTCACCAGAGTCTTTCCTACCGCGGCGCGCTCATCCCAGTCTCGCTCGGTGAAGAGATAGCTGATCGCCACGCTGAGGTAGTGGTTCGGGTTGAGAAGTCC
>JBAVOF010000167.1:0-2120 GCA_049691835.1 Polyangiales bacterium | reverse complement strand
CCCGGGACCGACTCGAGAGGACCTACATTCTCCGCTTCGATGAGGAGGTGGAACCCGACAGCGTTGTCGCCTTGCTGATGTCATTTACGGAGTTCGAAAGCGTGCGCGCGCCCTCTGTGCCAATAATAGTGAGACAAAAGCGAGCGTCAACGTGAGGGCGGTTGGAGGGATGAGAGATGGAAGACGCGACAGTTGTGGGAGCGAGCGTTCACTCGAGCAACGAGGTTGTGGGTGTCGCGAAGCGGCGGGCATTTACCGCGGCGTATAAGCGCCGGATAGTCGAGGAGGCAAGTCGTGCCCGACCGGGTGAGATCGGGCTGATCCTGCGTCGAGAAGGATTATACTTCTCCCAGCTCGCGAAGTGGCGGGCGGTGAGGAGTGACATGGCGTCGAAGAAGAGAAAGACGAAGAAGGGGGAAGGCTCGGTGGATCTGACGGCGTACCGGCTTTTGGAGAAGGAGAATGCGCGGCTCAAGCTGAAGCTTCGGAAGGCCGAGGCGATGCTGGAGCTCCAAAAAAAAGCAGCGGAGATACTGGGCTACGACGACGAGAAAGACGAGAGCAACTCGTGAGCCTGGTGGACGGTCGCGGTGAGGGGCTTACGGTGTGCCAGGCCTGTGAGAGTGTGGGGCTTCCCCGGGCGACGTATTATCGCGCGACGAGTTCGAAGCAGAAGATGGCATCGCCGCGGCGATCGCATCGGCGATTGAGGGATGCCGAGCGCGGGGCGGTGCTCGACGTGCTCACGAGTGCGCGCTTTCGCGACCAATCCGTGCGGCAGGTCTGGGCGGAGCTGATGGACGAGGGTGTGTATCTGTGCAGCATTCGAACGATGTATCGCATCCTGGCCGAGAACCGGGCAGTTCGTGAGCGCCGAGACCAGTTGCGGCATCCGGCATATCATCGGCCGGAACTGCTGGCGACGGCGCCGAACCAACTCTGGAGCTGGGACATCACGAAGCTGAAGGGACCGCATCCGTGGACGTACTACCACCTCTACGTGCTCATGGACGTCTACAGCCGGTATGTGCTGGGGTGGCTGCTAGCACTTCGCGAATCGTCGACCCTGGCCGTGGAGTTGATCCGTCATGCGTGTGAGCGCGAAGGAATCGTCCGCCATCAGTTGACCGTTCATGCCGATCGCGGCTCGTCAATGCGATCCAAGCCGGTGGCGTTCCTCTTGGCGGATCTCGGCGTGACGAAAACCCACTCGCGGCCGTACACGAGCACGGACAATCCGTACTCGGAGGCGCAGTTCAAGACACTGAAGTATCAGCCGGAGTTCCCGGAGCGGTTCGGGTCGCTGGAAGATGCGCGTGTGTTCGTGGGGCGCTTCCTGGCCTGGTACAACGCTGATCACCGCCACAGCGGCATCGGGCTGGTGACGCCGGCGCAGCGGCACCACGGAACAGACCGGATCGTCTATGAGAAACGGCAGGATGTGATGGCAGCATTTTACGAGCGGCACCCGGAGCGCTTCGTCAAGGGCCGGCCATCACCGCCGCGGTTACCTGGAGCTGTTTGGATCAACAAGCCGGATCAGGCCACGGCCTGATCATGAACGAAAGAATGTCTCACTCGTGTTGACACATTCCGGTCGAAGATACCCGTATCATCCGCAAACAGACAGAAGACTAAACGCACAAGGAATCGCTCCAGATCGTGCCCCACATACCCCGAGGCTTCGAGCGCGTCGTGAAGCTCTCCCAAGAGCTCCGCTGCCTCTATGTTTACTGGATCTTGCTCTTTGTACACTCGCTTTTCGCGACCACGGATGAAATCGAACGCCGTTATGTGTTCTGGGAACTCAGAAAGCGCGAATGTGACATCGGTCCCATCGTCAAGATCAAATAGTTCGAAATGTTGGAAATCGCTTACTAGAAGGTACCGAGGTAAGTCCTTTTCTTTGATTCCCGGAAAGTAGTCGAACGCCTGCTCTTTGGCTTTCACAAGACTTCGGCCCGCGCTCTTTTGCTCGACGAGAAGAACGCCCTTCCAGAATAGATCTACAAAGCCATATTCTGCTCCGAGCTTTCGTATGGGTTCCTCGAAACTCGCCACTTGACGGCGGCGGACACCAAACACCTCAAAGAACTCGTTGTAAAACGTCTGTGTTTCAC
>JBAVOF010000166.1:0-1962 GCA_049691835.1 Polyangiales bacterium | reverse complement strand
CGACAGCACCTCCTCAGTTAGCGCTGGCCGCGAGCGTCGGAGCACTGCGCGCACCCGGGCGACCAGCTCGCTTGGCGAGAATGGCTTGACCACGTAGTCGTCGGCGCCACTGGCGAAGCCGCGGATGCGGTCGGCCTCCTCGCTGCGCGCGGTCAGCATGATGATTGGCAGCGCCCGGGTCTCCGCGCGGCCGCGCATCCGCTGGCAGAGGGAGATGCCGGAGGTGCCGGGCAGCATCCAGTCGAGGATGACCAGATCGGGCTGGTGCTCCTCGACGGCGAACAGGCCGTCGTCGCCATCAGCGGCGAGGACCACGTCGAAGCCCTCGCGCTCGAAGTTGTAGCGCAGCACCTCGGCCTGGGCGTCCTCGTCCTCGACGATGAGCACCTTCGGCTTCATCGCCGCGCCCGCCAGCGGGATCATGTTCATCGTCTGGTCCTCAGCGCTCATGTGGCTCGGCGACGGCGAAATAGCTTTCGTCTTCCTGAGGCCGTTGCGTCATCGGCACGACACCTTCCACCAGGAAGTGGATGATCTCGGCGATGTTGGTGGCGTGGTCGCCGACCCGCTCCAGGTTCTTGGCAACGAAGAGCAGGTGCGTGCAGGCGGTGATGTTGCGCGGATCCTCCATCATGTAGGTGAGGAGCTCGCGGAACAGGCTGGTGTAGAGCGCGTCGAGCTCCGTGTCGCGCTCCCAGACCATGTTCGCCTTCTCGACGTCGCGGGCGAGGTAGGCGTCGAGCACGTCCTTGACCATCTCCTGGGCCAGCCGTCCAATCCGGCCGATTGTCATCGACGACGGCACCGGCGGCATCTCGATCAGCGTCGCTGTCCGTTTCGCGACGTTCTTGGCGTAGTCGCCGATCCGCTCGAGGATGTTGGCGGTCTTCAGCGCCGCGATGACCTCGCGCAGGTCGCTGGCCATCGGCTGGCGCAAGGCGAGCAGCCTGACCGTGTGATGATCGACCTCCAGCTCGAGCTCGTCGAGGCGCAGGTCGACGCCGACCACCCGCGAGGCCTTCTCGCCGTCACGCTTAATCAATGCCTCGATGGCGTTGGCCAGTTGTGTCTCGGCCAGACCGCCCATCTCGGCGATGAGGTGATCGAGCCGCTTGAGATTCTCGTCGAACGCCTTGACTGTGTGTTCCGAGCTCATCGTCGCCGCTCCTCTTGCCGACCGGATCAGCCGAACCGCCCGGTGATGTAGTCCTGGGTCCGCCGGTCGACCGGGTTGGTGAAGATCTGCTCGGTCTCGCCGGTCTCGACGATGACCCCAAGGTGGAAGAAGCTGGTCCGCTGCGAGACCCGCGCCGCCTGCTGCATCGAGTGGGTGACGATGACGATGCTGTAGTTGCTGCGCAGCTCGTCCATCAGCTCCTCGATCTTCGCCGTGGCGATCGGATCGAGCGCCGAGCAGGGCTCGTCCATCAGGATCACCTCCGGCTGCACGGCGATGGCCCGGGCAATGCAGAGGCGCTGCTGCTGGCCGCCGGAGAGCCCGGTGCCGGGCTCGTGCATCCGGTCCTTTACCTCGCCGAGGAGCCCGGCCCGCGCCAGGCTGGTGATGACGATCTCCTCGAGCTGGGTCTTGTCCCTGGCGATGCCGTGGATCCGCGGCCCGTAGGCGACGTTCTCGAAGATCGACTTCGGAAAGGGGTTCGGCTTCTGAAAGACCATGCCAACCCGGGCGCGCAGATGCACGACGTCCATGTCCCTGGCGTAGATGTCCTCCCCGTCGAGAAGGATCTGGCCGCTGACCCGGCACCCCGGGATGATATCGTTCATTCGGTTGAGGCAGCGCAGGTAGGTGGACTTGCCGCACCCCGATGGCCCGATCAGGGAGGTCACGTAGTTGCGGTTGATGTCGAGGCTGACGCTGTCCAGCGCCTTTTTGGAACCGTAGTGGACGGTGACGTCGCGAGTCGAGAAAGTGACGGCCGCGCCGGCGCCGACGTCGTTGCC
>JBAVOF010000165.1:0-3352 GCA_049691835.1 Polyangiales bacterium | reverse complement strand
AGGCGATAGCGCTCACCATCGCGAGGGCCATCGCGAGCAAGCCATCCGTTCTCATCGTGGATCGCACGCTCGACCAGTTGGACCCACGAGCCGCACAACGCGCGGTCGACCAGTTATTCGCCGAGCGCGACGTAACGTTCCTGGTGATTTCCGAGGACCCCGCAATCCAGCGATGCGTAGATCGACACATCGACCTTTCACGAACCCTGGCGCGCGCAGGAGCAGCATCATGAGGCCATCCTACGTCTCGGCTCAACCCTGGTCTCGCTTCGAGCGCGAAATCTTGCCCTCGAGTCTTCGAGTCCCCCCGCCGCAGAAGGCGGCCCTCGTCGCGAAGCTGCTGATCGCCGTCTTCCTGTCGTTCTCGATCGCGGCGCTTCTGGCTCCCTGGACGCAAAACATCAGGGGAACGGGTCGGGTTCTCGCCTACGCGCCCGACCAGCGTCAGCAACCGATCGAAGCGACCGTCTCCGGAAAAGTCGCCGAGTGGTTCGTGCAAGAAGGATCCCAGGTTAAGAAGGGCGACCCGATCGTGCAGCTCACCGACAACGACGAATCGGTCCTCGACCGCCTCGGTGCGGAACGCTCCGCCCTCCAGATCCAGAAACTTGCGCACGCCCAGCGGGTGGAGACCTTGACGTCGCGCGTGGAATCACTTCGCCGCTATCAACGCGCCGAGATCAACTCCGCTGAAGCGAACGTCCAGATCGCTCAACGCGAGGTCGAGGCAGCGGAACAGGACCTGGAAGCCGCCGAGGCGGAGCTCGAAACCAACGAGCTGAATCTGAAGCGACAGCGGGACCTTTACGACGATGGCCTGGCCTCCCAACGGGAGCTCGAGCTGGCCGATCTGGCGCAGCGTCAGAGCAAGGCAAAGGTCGCATCGACCCGCGCCAAGGTGCGGGCCGCACAGAACAAGCTCTCTCAAACCCGGGCCGCGCTTCGTCGTGTGATCGCATCGACGGAGGCCGAGGTCGAGAATGCCCAAGCCAGCTCGCGAGATGCCGAGACGGAGGTGGCGTCCACGGACGCCGTCCTTGCGCGTCTGGATGGCGACATCTCCCGGCAGCGAGCGCAGACGATCATCGCGCCGACCGACGGTACTATCTTGCGCATCATTGGACGGCTCGGCGGAGAGCAGGTGAATCGCGGAGAGGTGCTCGCGATCCTGGTGCCCACAACGGAGGATCGCGCAGTCGAGCTGTACGTCGATGGTAACGACGCGGCTCTGATCAAGACGGGTAGCCCCGTTCGCCTCCAGTTCGAGGGCTGGCCAGCGGTACAGTTCTCTGGTTGGCCTTCGGTCGCGGTGGGAACGTTCGGGGGGCGCGTCGCTTTCGTGGATGCCGCCGACGACGGACGTGGAGACTTCCGAATCGTCGTCGTTCCCGATCCGGACGATAGCCCCTGGCCGACATCGAGCTACTTGCGCCAAGGTACTCTAGCCAACGGCTGGGTTCTGTTGAACCGAGTGTCGATCGGATTCGAGCTGTGGCGTCAGTTCAATGGGTTTCCTCCGACGACGACTCCGCCACCGTTCGCACGGGCCAACGGAGGGACCAAATGATCGGGACTGTGCGCTGGGGTGCATTGCTCGTCGCGTCCGTGCTTCCTCTGGTCGCGCATGCCAGCGGCGAGGGCGAAGGTCCATTGCACTTCGACGAAGTGCTTCGCTCCGTCAACGCCCATGACCCCCGCATTCGCGAGGCTGTGGAGCGCGTCCGAGGCGCGGAGGGGAGCACGACCGCGGCGCGCGGCGCGTTTGACCCGCGGCTCGAGGGTGACGGCAAGCTGCGAACCGGCGCGTATTACGACATTCGAAGCGGGAATGTTGAGCTTCGTCAGCCCACCAGCGTCTGGGGCTCCGAGCTCTTCGTTGGCTATCGAATCGGCCTCGACCTCAACAAGCGGTGGCCAACGTACCTCGAGAATCAAACGCTTTCGTCGGGGGAGGTTCGCGCGGGGATCGAGGTTCCGATATGGCGCGGCGGCTTGATCGACCCGGAACGAGCGGAGCGAAGTCGCGCACTTCACAACGAAGACGCCGCGAACCACGCGCTGTCCGTGACCAAGCTCGACCTAGAGCTCGCGGCGGCCCAAGCGTACTGGACATGGGTGAGCGCGGGTCAAAATCGCGAGGTCGCCGCGGCCTTGCTGTACCTGGCAGATGAACGCGATGCGCAGCTCCGTGGGCGCTTGAAAGCAGGCTCGATCGCGGAGTTCGACGTGCTCGACAACGAGCGGATACTGCTCGAGCGACGCGCCTGGATGGTCGCCGCTCAGCGCTCCTTTGAGGAGGCGGCGTTCGAGCTTTCGCTGTTCCTCCGAAGTTCCAATGGGGTTTCGGTGGTCCCTGATCCAGCCAGGCTACCTCGCCACTTGGAGATCGAGCCTCTCGCAGAGCCATCGGTGGAGCGAGCGATCGATCAGGTGCTCGAATGCCATCCCGAGCTCGAGCGTGCCCGCGCCGAACTCGAGGCGGCCGAGGTCGGGCTTGCGCTGACGCGCAACCAGGTTGCACCCGAGCTCAGGGGCCGCTTTGCCTACTCTCGTGATCTGGGCGATCTCACGGGCACCCCTCTGGATTTCACGCTCCCGGGGAACGTGTTCGAAGCCGGCGTGGAGCTTTCGATGCCCTTACTACTTCGACGAGAGCGGGGAAGGCAGGGCGTGGCTCGAGCCGCGGTGGGAGAGAAGGAGGCGAGGCTTCGGTTCGTGGCGGATCGGCTCCGGGCAAACACCCGTGATGCGGCCTCCGCGGTCCGGGCAGCGGAGGAGCGGGTGATGCTGACAGCCGCCGCGGTCGACACTGCGGCCAGGCTAGCCGAGGGCGAGCGCCGCCGCTTCGAAGCGGGCTCCAGCAACCTGATCTTCGTGAACCTTCGCGAGCAACAAGCAGCGATGGCGACGATGCAACACATCGAGGCCCTGGCCCTCGCCGAGATCGAGAGAACCCGCTGGGAGACCACCACGCGCGTCCAATGCGGGCTCGATTCGCCTTAGTCGCACGCAATCCCGTTGGATTTCGGCAATTCGGGGTCCCGTCGACGATGCCGTAACGTTCGAGCAGATCGGGCGTACGCAGCCCAATGAACACCAGAAAACCGTCCATCAATCAAGCAGCCCGCCGCGCGCTGGGCTTGACTCTCGGGGTCCTCTTGCTCGGGTCGACCGCTCTGGCGGCATTCGCGCCGCTCGAGCTCGATCGCGTTCACAGCAAGGTTGGGTTCACCGCAGCGACGGTTTTGTTCGACGTCGACGGTCAGTTCAAAGACTTCACCGTCAACATAGACGGTGATCCGAGCAAGCCCGAAACGGTCAAGGTCGAAGCGAACATCGATGTGGCTTCGAT
>JBAVOF010000164.1:0-23345 GCA_049691835.1 Polyangiales bacterium | reverse complement strand
ACAGAAGGCGGAGAGCGAAGGTATCGAGCTGCTGAGCGAAGTGGCGCTGTTGCTGGCTCAAGCGGTTCGAAGCAACGTCCGGCAGCTCGAAGGGACCCTTTTGCGCATCGCGGTGAAGGCCGAGTTGCTTGGGCTTCCCATCGACCTGGAGCTGGCGAAGGAGACCCTGCGTGCCACCGTTCCCAACCAGGATGCCGTGACATCGGTGGAAGACATCCAGCGTATCGCCTGTGGCTATTTCGGTATCCGTCTGGCCGACCTCAAATCAAGACGACGCCACCGCGCGGTGAGCTTCCCCCGCATGATCGCCATGTACATTTGCCGGCAGCGACTCGGGACGAGCTATCCCGAGCTTGGGGAGCGCTTTGGCGGCAAGGACCACACGACGGTCATGAGCGCAGTCCGGAAGATAGGCGGACTGGTGGAGGCACACGACGAGCGTGTCCTCGGTGTCGTGGACGCCATCGAACGTAAGCTTGGGGTCTAACAGCCGGGTTTGTGGGCCCTGAAGCGGCTAGCCGGACAGCCTGGCCATGCCGGGCCTTTCACATGCTTTTGGTGTATACCCACGCCTGTGCCCAAGCTGAGATCAAGCTGTGGAATGGTCCTGGGGACTATTCGAAATCAGGGCTGTCCCCATTTCAATCACGATCAGTCAGCGCCTCGGGAATCATCCAAAGCTTAGTTCTTTCATGTGGTTACTTTACTTCATTCACAATTCACAGCTGTTAAGACGACGACTAATTTTAAAATTATAGATCTAACGCGGTGAACAAACAGACTCAGCCTCACAGGGAGTGAACCAAAACATGGAGCTCACGATCGATAAGCAACAGTTCCTCCGTGGTCTTGCGCGAACCCACGGTGTCGCTGATCGCAAAAGCGCGATGCACATCTTGTCGAACGTCTTGCTTTCCGCTGAAGGACCAAACCGGCTTCGTTTGTCGGCAACCGATTTGTATCTGGGAGTGACCGCGGTAGTTCCGGCGAGCATCAAGAAGGGTGGCTCCATCGCGGTCGCTGCGCGGACTCTATACGACATCGTGAAGAACCTGCCCGAGGGGGAGGTGAGCTGGAAGCTGAGCGACAGTCACGCCGTCGAGCTCAGCTGCGGCAAGGTGCGTTACCGAATCCCCGCGATGCCTGGAGAGGATTTCCCCCCGCTGCCCAATCCGGGCGATGCCGATTTCGCGCACCTCGATGCGGGGAGGCTCGCGGAGTTGATTTCGCTGACCCAGTATTCGATGTCTCACGATGACACTAGGCCGCATCTGGCAGGGACACTGTTCGAGGGTGACGGGAAGGTAGTCCGTATGGTGACCACCGACGGACATCGACTATCGAAGGCGGAGCAAAAGATCAGTGGGAAGGGTTCGATGATGAACTTCAGCATGCTGGTGCCGCACAAGGGCATAAGCGAGTTGAAGAGGTTGTTGGACGATGTCAAAGCCGGGAAGGGTAAAGGGGACGAGTCGACGACGATCGGCATCGCGACTGCTGGAGGAAACGCATTCTTTCAGAGAGACGACCTCTGCCTGAGCGTCAAGCTCGCCGATGAGAACTTTCCGCCCTACAACAAGGTCATTCCGAGCAAGCAAACCCGAACGATCATCGCGGCGCGGGGACCGCTGGTAGAGGCTTTGCGGCGGATCAGCTTGGTTGCCAACGACAAGAGCGGCGGCGTCCAGCTGATGATCGAACCAGGGGTGCTACGTCTCCAGAGCCAGAATCCAGAGGTGGGCGAAGGCAGCGAAGAGGTCGATGTCGACTATGCCGGGGAAGCGCTGCGAATCGGCTTCAATGCCCGGTATTTGCTGGACGCCCTGAGCGCCCTGCCATACGACGAGGTTGCGATTGAGCTCAGCGGGGAGCGTGACCCCGGCGTGTTGAAACCGGTCGGCGACAACACTGGTTTCATCGGCGTGATCATGCCCATGCGCATCTAGGGCTTGCCATTGACGAAGGACTCTCGGAGCATGCAGGCCCCCAGCCGGGTGACGGTTCTGCGCACCCGAGGCTTCCGCAACCTGCAATCGCTCGTATTCGAGCCTGGTTCGCACTTCAACGTCATCCATGGCGACAACGGAGCCGGCAAGTCGAACCTGCTCGAAGCGATCTACTATTTGGGCGCGCTGAAGAGCTTCCGCGGGGCAAAGACGAAGGACCTGATTGCACTCGGCTCCGATGGCGCCCTACTCGAGGCCAGCCTGGAAGGGGGGCCCGCCCCCCATCAATTGCGACTCGAGATCGGCCGCTCCGCCCGCCGTCGGGTGCTTCTCGATGGCAAACGCCCGCGCTCGACCGGCGTTTGGCACCAGACGGTTCGGATGGTCTTGTTTCATCCCGGAGACCTCGTCCTTGCCGCCGGGGCGCCCGATAGGCGTCGCGCGTTTCTCGACCGGATGCTCGAGCAGATGGATCCGATCTACGCGTCGACGCTCGCCACGTACGAGAAGGCACTCCGCAGCCGCAATCGATTGCTCAAGCACGAGCGGACCGACCGGCGCTCTGTCCGGGCGTACGACGCGATCCTCAGTAGAGCGGGGGCGGTGATCGGGCAGGCCCGGCGAAGCCTGATTGACGATCTTGCACCGCGAGTCGTTCGCGCGTTCACCGAGGTGTTCGCTGGTGATACGGCGCTCGGGGTTCGTTACCTGCCGCGGGTAGAGCCCACGGAGCAGGCGATCGCCGAGGCGCTCGACCGCGCATTCGACAAGGATCGCGCTCGCGGGTTCACGGCAGACGGTCCTCACGGCGACGATCTCGAGCTGCGCCTACACGAGGTAGGTGCGCGTCACCATGGTTCACAGGGCCAACATCGAACGATCGTGCTTGCACTCAAGACAGCTGAGCTCGACCTTCTGAGCGAGCGCACGGGCAGAGTGCCCATCCTCCTCTTGGACGATGTGTCGAGCGAGCTCGATAGGGGTCGAAATCGCAGATTTTTCGAGGTGTTGAGCCATGCGGGCGGGCAGGTTTTTCTGACCACCACCCACCCGGAATTCATTCTCCTCGAGGACGATCGAGTCGACTTTCACGTCGACGCTGGGCGCGTCACTCGATGATCCTGGCGCTCTTGATGTAATCAAGCCGCGGGAAGCTCTCGTGGAGGTAGGCGTTACCCCGAGTCTGCAACGCGCCCTGATCAGGGCCGCGGCCCCGCGGCGCTCCTTCACCATAACCATCATAAAGCGCGTCGACTGCTGCCATGTCCCGTACCTTCCCGAACGGGGCAAAACCCATCGCGTCCAGGCGGGAGTTGTCGGTGAAGTTGATGAAGAACTGGGTCGTGCGCGAGTTGGGGCCCGAGGTCGCGAACGTGACGGTGCCACGCGAGTTGCTGGCCTTGACCGGGTCGTCCGAGATGCGGTTTTCCCGCCACTGCGCGTTGAGGGTTGGGTCCCCGCTGATGCCGACCTGAGCCATGAAACCGTTGATGACGCGGAAGAACGCGACATCGGTGTAGTATCCGTTTTGAACCAGCTCGTAGAAACGGTCGGCTCCGTTCGGAGCCCAGTCGCGGCGAACGTCGATCACGATTGCACCCTTCGTGGTATCAAGCTCGACCGAGTACTTGTCGGGCGCGCTTGTCGTGTCTTTGGCCACTGTGGTGGCCTCCTCTCGAGCAGGCGCAGGGCTTTCCTCGCCTCGGCTCTTGGTTTGAGCGTCATCTTCCTTGGGGCATCCAACCAGGCATGCTCCGACCAAGATCAACAATACCGCTGTTCGCATGCGCGTACCTTTGCAAGCCGCCGCCCGAGCGCAAGTCATCGCCGCCTCATGCGTCGAAAAGGCCCCGCAACTTCTTGAGAAAGCTTGCCTGCTGCGGATGGCTGTCGTCACCGATTTCCTCGGCCAGCTCCGTGATGAGCTTACGCTGCCGCCGGGTCACCTCCTGGGGCACTTCGACGACCACCGTGACGAGCTGATCGCCTTTGCCGTACCCGCCGTAGACCGGAATACCCTTACCGCGGAGCCGGAAGACCTTACCGGACTGAGTTCCGGGAGGGACTTTCATCACCACTTGGCCCTCCAAGGTCGGAACATCGATGCTCGCTCCGAGCACCGCCTGGGGGAACGAGATCGGTACCGTCACCAAGATGTCGGCGCCCTCGCTCTGAAACAAGGGGTGATCGCTGACCTTGATGTTGATGTGAAGATCACCGTTGCCGATGGCGCTCGCTTCGCCCGCACCGCGGACGGTGCGCACCGCACCATCTCGGACGCCCGCGGGGATCTTCACGTTCATCGATTCAGGGCGCATCCTGGTTCCGGAGCCGTTGCACGCATCACACGGGGAGGGGATCTTGGTGCCAGTACCCCCACATGCATGACACGGTCGGGCAGCTGCGAAGAGGCCGCGTTGATACTTCACCTGGGTCCGGCCTTGGCACACGTTGCACTTGTGGACCGGTGTTCCGGGCTTCGCGCCTTGACCGTTGCACGTCGCGCAAGGGGCAGGCCGGTTCACCTCGATCTTCTTGTCTGCGCCGAGGGCGGCTTCGACAAAGGATATTTCGAGGTCGTAGTTGAGGTCGCGACCACCACGCCGCTTGCGGCGTCCGCCGCTGAAGACGTCCCCGAACAAGCCTTCGAGTATGTCGGTGACCGCACCGAAATCGCCGGGTTCGAAACCTGGTCCTCCACTATCGAATGCGGCGTGACCAAAGCGGTCGTATTGCCTGCGACGCTCCGGATCGCTGAGCACCGCATAGGCTTCGCTGGCCTCTTTGAACGAGTCCTCGGCGCTCGGATCGTCGGGATTGCGATCCGGATGAAACCGCATCGCAAGCGCCCGGAAAGCTTGCTTGATCTCGTCGGGCGAGGCCGTGCGATCGATTTCTAGGATCAGGTAGTAATCACGCTTCGGCACAGATTTTTCGGAGTGTAGGCGCGCAGACGGGGCGCGCAAACAGCATGGAAATGTCCCGCGGAATGTGGGAGGGGAGGGACATGGCAGGAGTCGAGGTCGAGGTCGAAGAACAGGACGTCGGCCAGCGGCTCGACGTCGTGCTTTGCCGCCGTCTGCCCGGGCTGAGCCGAGCGCGGGCCGGAGCGCTGGTCGAAGAGGGCAGCGTTCAGGTTTGCGGACGGCAGGCGAAGAAGAGCTACAAGGTCGTTGCCGGGGACAGGATAACGGTTCGAAGCGTGCCCGCCGCCCGGGATTTCCATGCAGCTCCCGACCCCGTGCTTGCCGTGCAAGTGCTGCTGGAGAACGAGGACTACGTGCTGGTGGACAAGCCCGCCGGCATGCCGAGCCACCCGTTGAAGGCAGACGAGCTCGGCACCCTGGCCAACGCCCTAGTCGCCCGATATCCCGAGATGCGCGGGGTTGGCTATCGTAAGCGCGAGCCCGGGATCCTCCATCGGCTCGATACGGAGACGTCGGGAGTCATGTTGGCCGCGCGTAGTCAAGAGGCCTTCGATTCGCTGCGCCGGCAACTCCTCGCGGGCGAGATCGAAAAGCGCTATCTCGCCCGTTGCGTCGGCATCGTCCCAGCACCGCTCGTCATCGATGTACCGATTGCCAGCGAGCCCCGCGACCGCCGTAAAGTTCGCGCCTGCAGCGACCCGCGCGAAATCAAACGTTTGCGCGCTCAGGCTGCACGAACTGAGGTGCTCTTCAGCAGCCCAGCCGAGCACGGCTCGCTCGTCGAGGTTCGCGCGTACCACGCACGCCGCCACCAGATCCGAGCGCATCTTGCATCGATCGGTCACCCGCTCCTGGGTGACACGCTCTACGGTGGGCCCCGCCTCGAAGATCCCGATCGACACCTGCTTCACGCGGTCTCGATTGCCGTGGGAGGCCTCGTCACGAGCACAAAAGCCTGGAATCACGCGGCTTCTGCCCTAAGCATTGCGGCCACCGGACACTGAGATTCATCGGCGAGGTCGTTGGGAATGCCGATCACGCCCGCGCTCGGGCTTGCCGGGCGTGAGCCTGGCCCGAAGCCGCTCCACCTCGTCCCGAAGCCGGGCAGCTTCCTCGAAGTCGAGCTCCTCGGCCGCGAGCAACATCTCGCTGCGCAGCTCTTCGATGCGTGCCGATACGTCCGACGCGTCGTCCGATGCCTCGTCCTTTCTCAAGATCGGAATCACGACATAGTCACCCGCACCAGTGGACGGGTCCATCTCGAGAACAGCTTTCTTGATCGTTTGCGGAGTGATCCCGTGCTCCGAATTGTACTCCGTTTGTCGTGCGCGTCTGCGTTTGGTTTCTTCGATCGCGTACCGCATCGCATTGGTGATTCGATCGGCGTACATGATCACCTCGCCGTTGGCATTGCGAGCTGCGCGGCCACTGGTTTGAATCAAGGAGCGGGGGGATCGCAGAAAGCCTTCCTTGTCCGCGTCGAGGATGCCCACGAGCGAGACTTCAGGCAGATCCAACCCCTCCCTCAGCAGGTTGATCCCCACGAGCGCATCAAACTCTCCGCGGCGTAGATCTCTAAGGATTTCAACACGTTCCAACGTGTCTACATCGCTGTGCAGATACCGCACCCGCACCCCGAGCTCGCTGTAGTACTCGGTGAGATCCTCCGCCATGCGTTTGGTGAGAGTCGTGATCAGAACGCGTTCGTTGCGCGCGACCCGTGCACGGATTTCGCCCAGGAGATCGTCGACTTGATGCCTGGTCGGGCGAACGCTCAGTCGCGGATCTAGCAACCCGGTCGGACGAATGACCTGCTCGATGACCACGCCGCCTGCACGCTCGATCTCCCAGTCACCCGGCGTCGCGCTCACGTGAATCACTTGCCGAACGCGCTCCTCCCACTCGGAAAACTGCAGCGGCCGATTGTCTAGGGCGCTTGGCAATCGAAAGCCGTGCTCGACCAGGGTCTCTTTACGGGAGCGGTCACCACGAAACATCGCGCCGATCTGCGGAACCGTGATGTGGGATTCGTCGAGAATCACCAAGAAGTCATCGGGAAAGTAGTCGAGCAGCGTCGGTGGAGGCTCACCTTCCTCCCGCCCGGAAAGGTGCCGGCTGTAGTTCTCGATGCCGTGGCAGAACCCCATCTGCTCGAGCATCTCGAGGTCGTACATCGTGCGCTGCTCCAAACGCTGTTTCTCCAGCAATTTTCCGTCGGATTCTAGCTTGGGCAGCCAGTGGCGAAGCTCTTTGCGGATCGACTTGATCGCCCTGTGTCGATGCTCATCGGGCGTGACGTAGTGGCTGCCCGGGTACACGCCGTACTGGTCGAGCTCTTCGATCACCTTTCCGCGCATCGGATCGATCTCGACGATGCGCTCGATCTCGTCGCCCCAATACTCCACGCGCACCGCGAGATTTTCCGAGTGCGCCGGGAAGATTTCTACCACGTCACCGCGGACACGAAAGGTGCCTCGGTGGAAGTCGATGTCGTTGCGCTGGTATTGAATGTCGACGAGTCTGCGCAAGAGCGTGTCTCGTCGGAGCTCCTTGCCCACCTCCAGATTGATCAACATCTCCTGATACCATTCCGAAGATCCGATCCCGTAGATGCAGGAAACGCTTGCAACGATGATCACATCGCGTCGTGAGAGCAGTGAGCGCGTGGCGCTATGACGCATGCGATCGATCTTGTCGTTTACGATCGCATCCTTCTCGATATACGTGTCGCTCGACGGGATGTACGCTTCCGGTTGGTAGTAGTCGTAGTAGCTGACGAAGTACTCGACCGCGTTGTTCGGAAACAACTCCCGCATCTCGCTGTAGAGCTGCGCAGCCAGGGTCTTGTTGGGCGCCATGATCAGGGTGGGTCGGCCAGTTGCCGCGATCACGTTGGCCACGGTGAACGTCTTGCCGCTCCCCGTGATCCCCAACAAAACCTGATGCTCGTCACCGCGGGCCAGTCCCTCCAGGAGCTGGGAAATCGCCGCTGGTTGGTCGCCTTTGGGCTTCAGGTCGGTGACCAGCTGGAGCGTCCGGGCCATCGAGGAAGGCTACCACCCCTTGCAAAGAGGGGCAGGCCCGATAATGGGTGGCGCATGAACCTCGGACGGTTTCTCGATGTGACCACAGCGACTGCGGCCAGCGCGGCGCGCCCAAACTTCGGCAATGTGCACCACGAGCGACGGAAGGTTCCCGAGCGGCCGCTGGAGCTCTACGAGTTCGAGGTCTGCCCATACTGCCGCATCGTGCGTGAAGCCCTGTCTGCGCTCAGCCTCGATCCGATTGTCTACCCCTGCCCGAGGGGCGGTCGACGTTTCCGCGAAAAGGTCAGAGAGCAGGGGGGGCGCTATCAATTTCCGTATCTCGTCGATCCGAACACGGGGGTCGGCATGTATGAGTCAGCCGACATCGTCGAGTACCTGTTCCGGGAATACGGGAAGGGCATCGCGCCGTGGTTCCTGCGCGCGCGCGGCTTTGCTGTGTCGACGTCGATGCTCGCGTCAGGATTTCGACCACACCGAGGACGACACGCCGTTCGTTCCCGCCAGCCGGGAAAGCTGCTCGAGCTCTATTCCTACGAAGGCTCGCCGTTCTGCCGGATCGCGCGCGAGGCACTGTGTGAGCTCGAGCTTCCGCACCAACTTCACAACGTTCCACGGCAAAGCCCCGACCGCGACGGGTTCGTAGCGGTGTCGGGCAAGATGCAGGTGCCCTATCTGGTCGATCCGAATACTGGCGTACAGATGTTCGAATCCGACGAGATTCGTCGTTACCTCCACCGAACCTACGCCCTCGAAGGTCCGAACGACTAGCTCTGGGGCAACGCGGTCAAGCCCGGGCCTCAGCCGTGCTTCTTGGCGAATGTCTTGGCGAACTCGACGAACTTCTGGACGTCGGACGGCTCCATCGCGTTGTAGATCGATGCGCGGATCCCGCCGACCGAGCGGTGCCCCTTGATGCCCACCATGCCCGCCGCAGCCGCTTCGGAGATGAATTTCTTCTCAAGCTCCTCGGTGGGAAGTCGGAAGACGGGGTTCATCACGGAACGCGATGCGACCTCGACGGGGCAGCGGAAGAAGATCGGGTTCTCATCGATCATGCCGTAGATGAGCCCTGCTTTTTCCAGGTTGCGCTTCTCCATCGCAGTTGCGCCGCCCTGGTCGCGCACCCAGCGAAGCACGTTGCGGACCATGTAAACGGCGAAGGTCGGGATCGTGTTTTGCAGCGAATCGCCATCGAGGATGGTTTTGTACCTGAAGATCTTCGGAAGCGTCTCGGGGCTACGCTCGGCCAAGTCCTTGCGCATGATGAGCACTGTGATCCCCGCGGGTCCCAGGTTTTTCTGCGCTCCGGCATAGATCAATCCGAACTTGGACACGTCGACGGGGCGCCAGAGCATGTCGCTCGACATGTCCGCGACGAGCGGAACCTTCCCGCTGTCCGGGTAGGTGTGGAACTGCGTTCCCATGATCGTGTTGTTCGTCGTGATGTGCAGGTAGGCGGCCTTTGAGTCGAGGTCGAGCTCGGCCTGCCTTGGGACGCGGGTGTACTTGCCGTCGACCAGGCCGGTTCCCGCTTCGCGGGCTTTGCCGGTGATCTGGGCTTCCTCAAGCGCCTTGTCGCTCCACGCGCCGGTCATGACGTAGTCCGCTGACTGACCTGGACCGCGAAGGTTCATGGGCACGAGTGCGAACTGCGCCGACGCGCCCCCCTGCATGAACAGCACTTCGTGGCTGTCTGGAATGTCGAGCAGCTCGCGGAACAGGGCCTTGGTCTCATGGTGAAGTTTCTCGTACGGACCGCCGCGGTGGCTGTGCTCGATGAGCGACATCCCCGTACCCTCGTAGTCGAGGAACTCGTTGTGGGCATACTCGAGGACTGGCAACGGGAGGGTTGCGGGCCCTGCATTGAAGTTGATTACGCGAGCCATAGGCGCCGCAGCGTAGCCGCGGTTTTCTGCCGTGCAACTCGCTCTTGCGGCGCCGCCCAATCCTCGAAAACCGGTGGAGCTGAGGGGGATCGAACCCCTGACCTCCGCATTGCGAACGCGGCGCTCTCCCAACTGAGCTACAACCCCGAAGTCGGCCGTTCGTATAGCTTTCCGGCATCGGCATGCAACTCGAACGGCGACAGGGGCACCCCGGAGACCTGAAAGTTCGTTCGGTTACCGCCCTTGCCGAGTGGGTCATCCTACCTCTACCTTGAACTCATGAAGGGCACCTGGGGGATCGCGCTTGGCTGGATGTTCCCGGCCGTTCTGCTGTTGTCCCTGATGGGCACCGGACCGGTTGCGGCCCAGGAGACGGCGGACGATGCGGCGGCGCGGGAGTACTTCGAACGCGGCCGCGTTTCATTCGAGCAAGCGGACTATGAAGCGGCGCTGGTGTACTTCCGTCACGCGTACAGACTGAGTCGCCGAGCGGAGCTCCAGTACAACATCGGCGTTGCGGCGGATCGCTTGCAGCGCGAAGAAGAGGCGTTGGAAGCATTCGAGCATTATCTCGAAGAAACCGATCACCCTGCGCGCGAGGCCGAAGTACGCGAGCGCATCGATGCGCTGCGAAGGTCGACCGCCGAGCGCAGGGCGGCCGAGCGCGCGTTGGAAGAAGCGATGGTGCGCTCCCAGAGCCCGATGCAGCCCGGAGGAAAGAGCGACAGAGCGCGGATTCCAAACTCGGCGATCATCGGCGCGAGCGCCTTGGCGGCGGCAGGGGTCGGCGGTGTGGCGGCGATGAGCGTAAGTCTATCGAAGAACGGTTCGTGCAGTGAAGAGGTCATGGGTAGCTGCGTGACGCAGAGATCTTCGACCGCATGGACCTGGGTGTACGGAGGGCTCGGCATTGCCGCCTTGGCGGGCAGCGCGACGTGGCTCGTGGTGAGCATCAAGCGGCAGAGGCAGGAGCGGGATACCGAGCTGTCGGTCACGCCGACCGGGCTGGTGGTATCAGGAACGTTCTGACGAAGGAATCATAATAGATACCTAGGCAGAGCGAGACAGACCGAAAAGCCCTATATCTTCAAGGTGTTGAGTAGTTGAGCGGCAGCGTCGATCATGCCGGCAGGGCCCTGTACCCGCGGCACTCGAACGATCGGAATGCGCGGGAAATAGTCCGCCAGAACCTCAGCATTAGAGGTGCGGCTCAAGTCATCCTTTTGGCCTCTGTCCACGTGGTTGAGCACGATTGCGCGAACCGAGACGTTTCGCTTACGAAGCGCCTCCATGGCCGTCAGCGTGTACGAGAGCACGCCGAGGGCGTTGCGCGCCACCAGGATGGTTTGCAAGTCGAGCAGCGCGGCCAGATCGGCGATCGTGTGCTCGCGGTCGAGCGGAACCAGGACGCCACCGACGCCTTCGACGATCGCAACATCAGCTCCGCTCGCAAGCTCGCGGATCCGCTTGGCTAGTCCCCGCAGTGAGCCGACGTGAGGGCCGCCGCGCTTTTCGATCGCATACGGTGCCAAGGGTTCCTTGCCGCGGTACAAACCGGGCGCGCGAGCCAGCGACTCGTTGTGGCAGGCTCGGGCGAGCGCGAGCGCGTCGATGGGGTCCGGGTCGGCGCCGGTCTCGATCGGCTTTATCGCGGCGACTCGTTTGCCTGTTTGTACACAGGCGCTGGTCAGTGCACAGGCGAGCCAGGTCTTGCCGACTCCGGTTCCCGTGGCGGTAATGAACGCGCCCTTCATCTGCGGGCCTCCTTTGGACGTTGGGCAAGCGATGCGAATGCGGCGATCGCTCGTTCGATTTGCTCTGGTCGATGTGTAGCCATGGGCGTGAGCCGTAGCCTCGCGGTCCCCTCCGGAACCGTCGGTGGCCGGATCCCTTGAACGAAGACGCCTTGCGCGAGAAGCTTTGCCGAGAGTTGCATTGTACGATCGTTGTCGCCGATCAAAACAGGAAGAATTTGGCTGTCTCCGTCCGGCACTTCGAAGCCCAATCCGCGAAGCTCGGACCGGAGCTTGCGCGCGTGCGCGAGGAGGTTCGCGCGAGCGTCGTCGGCGTCGCGCACGAGCTCCAAAGCCGCCAAGGCAGCCCGCGCGACCATCGGAGGCGGGGCGGTCGAGTAGACGTAGCTTCGCGCCCGGTTGCGGATGAGCGAGCTGATCTCTGCGCTCGCGGCGACGAACGCGCCAGCTACGCCAAACGACTTCCCTAGCGTCCCGACCACGAGGTCAGGCTCCACGCCCATCGCGGCGGAGATCCCTCTCCCGTTTGGCCCGAACACACCGAGAGCGTGGGCTTCGTCCACGAGCAGCCCGGAGTCGAAGGAGCGCGCGAGCTCGGCTATCTCCGTCAGAGGCGCAGTCACCCCATCCATCGAGAAGACCGAGTCCGTGATGATCAGGGAACGGCGCGCGCGCGGTCGATGTGCTCGGAGCAGCGCCTCGAGATGCTCGACGTCGCGGTGGAGATAGACGTGAACCTGTGCTCGCGAGAGCCGGGAGCCATCGATGAGGCTAGCGTGGTTCAGCGCGTCGCTGAAAATGGCATCGCCGGGCCCGACAAGAGCTTGGATCGTTCCGAGGTTGGCGGCGTATCCGGTAGCGAAGAGCACAGCGGCCGGGGCTTGGAGGAACTCGGCGAAGGCCGATTCCGCCTCTTGATGGGCTTGCATCGTCCCGGTGATCAGTCGGGATGCTGCTGCCCCCACGCCTTCCTCCTTGGTGCAGGCGTTGCTTGCAGCCACGATGGCTGGGTGATTCGCAAGTCCCAGGTAGTTGTTGGAACAGAAGCAGAGCACGGGCCGGCCCTCGATTTGGATCTCAGGACCCTGGGCCCCGGAAATCCCTATTGGTCTGCGCAGGAGCCCGGCGGCCTCGAGCTCGAGGAGGGCCTCACGGATCTGGGTCTGAAAGGCCATGGACCGGATCTAAGCCCAGGGCTCTCTGGGGGTCAAACGCGCGAGGCCGGGAGATGTTGCACGTGAAACATCCGGCCGCGGGACGGAGGCGGTGTTGCACGTGAAACACTCAAAGCTGTAAGCCGGCGCGGAGGTCCCCCTCGAACGCGTCCTCTACGGTTTGCAGGGCCTTCTCGACCCGCTCCGAATGCCCCTCCGGCAGAACCACCTCAATGTGGGCAATCAAATCGGTCGCTGCCTTACCCTTTTCGCGAATTCCCTTGCCCCGCAAACGGAGCTTGGAGCCGGTTTGAGAACCAGCCGGGATGGAGAGCTGGACGCTTCCCTCAGGCGTCGGGACACTCACCTTCGCGCCCGAATAGGCCTCCAACGGAGTCACCGGAACTCGTACGTGCAGCTCCTTGCCGCGCATGGAAAAGTAGGGGTGTTTTCTAACCCTGACTTCGAGAACCAGATCACCGGCCGGGCCTCCGTTGCTTCCTAGGCCCCCTTGGCCCCGAAGCCGGATCTTCCCCTCGTTCCGGACACCGGCGGGGATCCGGACCTTCAACGACCGCTCCCCCTCCGCCGAGCGCAGGCTCAGCTCCTTGGTACATCCCAGGACGGCATCGCGAAAGTCGACCGTCACCTCGGAGTGAAGGTCCGCGCCTTTTCGGGGCGCGCGGACGTAGGCCCCACGGCCCGGGGCGGCACCCGCGAACAAGTCTTCGAGATTGAACTCGAACTGTCCCCCGCGCGCTCCGCCCCTTTGGCCGCGGCTTGCCGCGCCGAAGATCTCGCCGAAATCGAACCCGCCGAACCCGCCGGCACCTTGGGTCGCCGCTTGATACGCTTCCGGGTCGAAACCCTCGCGGAGCCCCATCTCACCGAACTGGTCGTAGAGCTTTCGTTTCTCGCTATCCGAGACGACTGCGTAGGCAGCGGACACGTCCTTGAACCGATCCTCGGCTTGCTTGTCGTCCGGGTTGCGATCCGGGTGCAGCTCTTTGGCGAGCTTGCGATAGGCCTTCTTGATCTCCTCAGGGCTTGCTTCCCGTGACACCCCCAGAATCTTGTAGAAATCGCGGTCAGCCATGGTCGTGCAAGATAATCATTTGCCGAGCTCTTTCAACGCGAGCTGAGGGACTCGTCGACGCTTCCGAGGCTGTTTTCTGCGCCTAAAGAGACAAATCTGTCTGGTAATACGACAATATCAGACATAAGCGCTCCTCTCCGGGTTTCTGCGGCCGTTCTTGCTGCCATCGTACCCGCATGATACTCGCTCGCCATGGCCTTGGTCGATGTTCGCCGCCTTCCCCAGCACGTCGCCATCATCATGGATGGCAACGGCCGCTGGGCGCAGGCGAAGGGGAAACCGCGAACCGAGGGACACCAACGTGGTGCCGACGCGGTGCGGGCGACCATGCGTGCTGCTCGGCGGCTCGGCATACCCGCATTGACCTTGTACGCGTTCAGCGAACAGAACTGGGAACGGCCCCAGCAGGAGGTCAACGCGCTCGTCGATCTGCTTTGCGAGTGCCTCGTATCCGAGCGCGACGAGCTCGTCGACAACGAGATCCGCTTGTGCGCGATCGGCCGACTGCACAAGCTTCCCCAGCGTGCTCGGTTGCGACTGCGATCGCTCACTCAAGAAACCGAGTCTTGCGAAGGCATGACCCTGACACTCGCGCTGTCGTACGGCGGACGCGAAGAGTTGGTCGACGCAGCACGCATCCTGGCCGTCAAAGCGCGCGACCGAGAGATCGATCCCGCTGACATCGACGAAGAGATGCTCACACATCTGCTTCCTTCGATGAATGTAGGGCCGGTCGACTTACTCATTCGCACCGGTGGCGAGCAACGCATCAGCAATTTTCTCTTGTGGGGATCCGCTTACGCGGAGTTCTATTTCACCGACGATCTTTGGCCGGATTTTGACGCGAATTCGCTGTATTCTGCCATTGCGGCGTACCAAGAACGGGAGCGGAGATTCGGGCTCGTTCCGGGCGCCCAGAACGGGCCCGATGCCGCCAAGGAGCGCAAGGCGTTGGAGCGCGCAATATGAACGACGCGATCGAGCAGCCACCTGCGAAGAAAGGCCTGTCGGGCACCGCACTTCGCGTTGCGACCGTCGCGCCGCTAATCCCAATCATCGTGTGGATGATGTTTGCCGGGCCTCGTTGGCTTTGGCAGACCTTCATACTGACTGCGATAGCGATCGGCGGTTACGAGCTGATGTCGATGAAAGTTCCATCGTCGCGCGGCCTGCGCACATGGGGTTCGTTGTCGTCGGTGATGTTTGCGTACACGATCATGTCTTACGACAGCGCCTCGGCGGTGTACGGGGTGGTTCTGCTCATCGTCCTCGGCGCGATGGTGTGGAGCCTCTTGCAGGAGGATCCGCTTCACGAAGCGGGCGTACGCGTTGGCTGGTTGATCGGCACACCGGTATACGTCGGCGGTGGCATGGTGGCATTGGCGCTCGTGCGTGACTTCGCTCCGACCGGAGCCTGGGTGCTCATGACGATGGTGCTCGCATGGGGCAGCGACACCGCCGCCTATTTCGTCGGGCGCAAGTTTGGCAGAACCAAGCTCGCGCCGCGAATCTCCCCAAAAAAGACGATCGAGGGGTCCGCTGCCGGTTTGACCGCTTCGGTGGTTGGAGCCGCGATCATGAGTTTCTTCCTGCCGGGCATTGGGGTGCTCGATGGGATCGCCCTCGGTGTTCTCGGAGGCAGCGCCGGGCAGGCGGGAGACCTCCTGGTGTCGGTGCTCAAGCGCAGCAGTGGAGTGAAGGACAGCGGCGGCATCCTGCCCGGGCATGGGGGGATCTTGGACCGGGTCGACGCGCTCGTGTTTGCCGCGCCGGCGACCTGGGCATACGGCCACTTCATCGCCGGTTTCTCATCCCAGGGCCCGTCAGCGATCGGCCAAACGGCACGCTCCTGCGGAAGCCTGCAAGGCTTCGTCCATCGCAGACCTTGATCAGCGCGACGCGGCGCGCTTGATCTGTCCGAGGTCGAGGATTGCGCCGCCCTCTCCCACGATGGTGGGCTGCTGGCCGTCCCACTTCTCCACCGCCCGTAAGTACACGATTTCAGGGCTGATTGTCTTCTTCAGTAGCTCTTGTGCCTTGGCTTCTGCCTCGGCTCTGGCCAGCATCGCGTTCGCGATGCCGCGCGCTTCTGCCTCTGCCTGCTCGGCTTCGACCTTGATGCGCGCCAGATCGTTTCGTGCGGTGAGCGCGCGCTGCTCGGCGACCTGTTTCGCCTCGACCGCCTGCTGGTACTGGGCATCGAATTGGAAGTCGGTGATCGAGAGCTCGGTCACGAGAATGTCGCTCTTGGCGAGTGTCTGACCGATGCTGTCGCCGAGCGTCTCCTTCACTTGTTGACGTTTGGTGATCAGCTCTTCGGCGGTGTACTGAGCCGTCGCCTTCTTTAGAGACTCTTGAAGCGCGGGATCGATGATCGTGCTTTCCACCACCAGGCGCGTTCCGACGTTCCGGAAAACCTCGACCACCTGAGCTGCATCGATACGGTAGTTCAGCGCGATCTTCGTCGAGACGACCTGTAGATCTTTCGATGACGCCGAGGCGCTTGCCTCCATCTTGTGCACGCGCGTCGAGATGTTGATGATCTGGGTCTTGATCGGCGTCCGGAAATGGATGCCCTCTTGCAACGCGACGTCCTGGATCTCGCCCCACTTCATCACCACGCCGAGGTTGCCCGCATCGACCTGCGTACAGCCGGCCGCGACGGTCACCAGAAGGGCGGCCGCAATGAATTGCGCCCGGTTTTGTTCGATCTTCATAGTCATATCCCGTGTCTAGAGCCTTGCCGGAGATAGTCTCCCCGCTTGCTTACCAATCGAGGATCGCGACGAAGACGCCGGTCGCGACAATGAGCGCGCCCGCCGCGCCGTCGCCATAGCGTTCGACCCATCTCGCCTCGAACATTCGAGCGCCCGAGTGCGCCAATGCGACCAGCACCACCATCGCGCCAACGGTCGCGAGCTCGTACGCCACGACGATGAAGATCGTCTCGGCGGTCGACAGCGGTGCCGCCGCGAAGAGAATCGGAATCACTGCGACGCATGGGTCCGCGCAGTAGATCAAGAACAGGGACCAAATGGTAACACGCGAGGCGTCATGTACATGATCGTAGTGACGATGGTGATGGGGGCCATGGTGATGATCATCGTGATGATCGTGCGCGCCGAGATCGCGGCCGTGTAGTCGAGGCGCGAACAGCCCGCGAAGTCCCCAGATCGCGTACGCCACGCCGAAGCCGATCAAGAGCAGGCCGGCGACCGAGACCATGCGCTCACCGAGCCGTTGAAAGAGCTGCGCCCCGAACATCAGGGCAAGAAGGCCGAGCAAGACCGAAACCGTCACGTGACCTAGCCCGCAAATGAACGCCACGCGCGCAGCGCGCCCCCTCGACCAGTTGCGCGCACGGGCTACTGCGGCGATGGGAACCCAGTGGTCCGGTGCCAAAGAATGCAATGATCCTATGGTGATAGCGGCTACGGCCAGGGACGCGAAGAGGCTAGTGTTGCTCATGGTGGTGTTTGTCGGGGTGGCTGTGATGCGAGGGTCCATGACCTGAGCGCTCGATCGGCGCGGGTCGGCGTCTTTCGAGCCATTGCAGCCAGGCGTCGATGCCTTCCCCGGTTTTCGCGGAGACCTTTAGCAGGCTCGCTTCGGGCATGACGCGGGCGATCGCGTCTTCCACCGCGGTGACGTCGAAATCCAGATGCGGGATCAGATCGATCTTGGTCAGCAATACTAGATCTGCCTTCTGGAACATCACCGGATACTTGAGGGGTTTGTCCTCGCCTTCGGTGACCGAGAGCGCGACCACGTTGGCGGCCTGACCGAGATCGTAGATCGCCGGGCAGACCAGATTCCCCACGTTCTCGATGAAGAAGATGTCACGATCGTCTGACGGAAACTGGTGCATCGCATGATGAACGAGACGCGCATCGAGATGACAGGCCGAGCCGGTCGTGATGGTCGTCGAGATGATGCCCGAAGCATTCAAGCGATCGGCATCACGGTCCGTCGCCAGATCACCGCTCACCGCGCCGAGCTTGAGCCGCCCGGCAGCCGCCCGGGCAGTGGCCTCCAACACCGCAGTCTTTCCCGCCCCAGGCGACCCCATCAGGTTGATGGCAAGGACAGCTAACTCCTCGAAATGTTTACGATTATGAGCGGCCTGCCCGTCGTTGGCGGATAGGATTCGTTGCTGCACTTCGATCGGGACGACCTCCGGGTCGCCACATCCGCAGGTCTCACACATGGGGGGCCTCCATTTCGATCCGTTGCAAGATGATCTCGTCTCCCTGAATCATGCGCGCCGGTCGCGCGCAGATTGCGCATCGCAGGATCGCTCCACGTTCAATGGAGCGACCGCAGGAAGGGCAAGCCCAGCTCGGGGCCACGGTGTCGATGGTCAGCTCGGCGCTCTCACAAACGGTTCGTTCGCGAAACGTGTCGAACGCGGTCTTCAACAGGTCGAGCTCGACCCCGGACAGCTCGCCGATTCGCACGTGCAGGCGATGCACGCGCGCGTTTCCATGTGCAGCAGCCTCTTGCCGCACCCGATCGATCAGAGAAGCGACGATGGAGTATTCGTGCATGGCCCTACTCGCTCCCGAACGCAGGTGGGCGTTTGTCGAAGAAGGCAGCCAAACCCTCGGCGAAGTTCGGGCCGTTTGCGATGCGAGCGAGCTCGGTGAGCTCCGCATCGAGGTGCACATCGAGACGGTCCATGCCCGCCGCCAGATTGAGAAGGCTCTTGGCGACACCCACCGCGGCTGTGGGCGCCTCCGCCAGCTCCCTTGCCAGGCGAAGAGCTTCGGAGTCGAGCGAAGCATCCGAAACCACTCGATTTATGAGCCCCCACTGCAGCGCTTCGCGCGCGCTCAGGCGTGGGTTGAGTAGCACCAGCTCCAGGGCCTTGCGCAGCCCGATCAAGCGCGGCAGAAAAAACGTCGAGCTCTCTGCGCCCGTGAGCCCGGTCTTGAAGTAGGCCCACTCGAACCAAGCGCGCTCCGACGCGACCACGAGGTCGCAACTCATCGCGATTCCGAGGCCGCCTGCTGCAGCGGGACCATCGACGGCGGCGATGAAGGGCTTGGGTGCTCGACGTATCTCCGAAATCGTACTGTGGATGTACTCGAGGATCTGTTTGAAGATCTCACCGTACCCTTCCCTCTGCTCCGGCGCCTCCGGCTGCAGGTAACCTAGCTCTCCTCGATCACCTCCGTCGCGGATGTACTTCAGGTCGGCGCCACTGCAAAAAACGCCCCCCTCACCGCGAATCAAGACAGCGCGCACATCGCGATCTCGAGCGAGCTGCAGGCCCGCTCTACGAAAGTCCTGTGCGGTCTCCACATCGAGTGAGTTCAGACGCTCGCGGCGGTCGATCGTTAGGATGCCCACGGCTCCCTCTCGGTCAATTCGGATGTGCTTCATCGCGCGCATCGATCAACAAATCCTCGGGAGTAGCTCGCCTTCGGGCTCGGCCAGCAGCCGGCTCCCGAAACCGGTATCTAGCACCACGAAACCCGGTCGCTCCGTCACGCATTCGCCTATAATTGCTGCATTTCGGCCCAGCGGGTGGGCGCGGACCGCGTCGAGCACCGCGTCGGCGAGCTCGGGTCGCGTCCCGATCACCGCCTTGCCTTCGTTGGCAGACACCAGCGGGTCGATCCCGAGCAGCTCTCCGACGGCTCTAACCTCGTCGCGGAGCGGAATCGTTGTCTCGTCGATGATGATTCCCACGCCGCTCTTGTCGGCCATCTCGTGCAGCGCGCTCGACAAGCCGCCGCGTGTCGGGTCCTTCAGCGCCACGAGACCCTCGCGCCCGACGTCGAGCGCTCGCCGTACGAGCGTGTGTATCGGCGCGACGTCGGATTGGAGCTTCGTGCTGAGAGCTAGCTCGTTGCGCGTCGCCATGATCGCGAGCCCGTGATCGCCCATGGTGCCGGTAACCAGAATCTTGTCGCCAGGACGAAGCCCCGCGTCGGACACAACCCGTTTCGTGAAAGCTACGCCTGTGGTGTTTAGGACCAAGCCGTCGAGCTCGCCGTGACCCATCACCTTCGTATCCCCGGTCACGATCGTCGTTCCGGCTTCTGCGCAGGTGAGACGGATCGACTCCCAAATCCTGATGAGCGCATCGCGCTCAAAGCCGTCCTCGATGATGGCTGCGCAGGTCAGAGCCAGGGGCTCGGTCGCTCCCATCATCGCGAGATCATTCACAGTTCCAGAGATTGCAAGCCGGCCGATGTCGCCCCCCGGGAACTCGATCGGCTGCACGACATGGGAATCGGTCGCGATCACCAGGTACTGGTCGCCGATGCGAATAGCCGCACCGTCATCCATCGCAGCAAGGCCGATTCCGTCGTCGCCGACATCGCCCAGACCCTTGGCGAACACCTGCTCGATGAGGGCGCGCATTGCGCCGCCGCCAGTCCCGTATTTGAGCGTGATCCTCTCGTCGATCAACCGGGCGTTGCGTGTCATGCAGCGCCTCGTCTCATCGAACGCAGGTCGGGCCTTCCACCGTACTGATGCCAGATCCGGCACGTGCCCTCTGCGCTCACCATGCATGCGCCTACTGGCTTGTCAGGGGTGCACTCCTTACCGAAGAGTTGGCAGTCCGATGGTGACGCAATCCCAGCCATGATGTCTCCGCACTGGCACTGCTGCACGAGCTTCGGCGGCGCATAGCTCCAAAGCGCCGCCGCATCGATCGTGAAGCGCTTGCGCGAGTCGTACCTCGCGAACTCGTCGCGCAAACGCAGGTTTCCGTTGGGCACGTGCGCGATGCCCCGCCAGCGTCCGCCCGTTGGCCGGAACACACGCCACAGGAGCTTCTGTGCCGGGACGTTGCCCTCCCGCGTCACGCAGCGTGGAAAGGCGTTTTCCACCCGGGGCTTCCCGCTGTTGATCACCTCGAGCAGCTTCACCAGCCCCGCCAGGACGTCGAGCGGTTCGAAGCCCGCAATGACCACCGGCAAGCCGTGGCGTTCGACGAACTTCTCGAACACTGCCGAACCGGTGATCGTCGCCGCGTGACCGGCCGCGAGGAAGCCTTCGATCTTCGTCTCCGGCATTTCCGCGACGATCTCCATCACGGGCGGGATGTACTTGTGTGCCGACAGAACCGAGAAGTTGTCCGGTGGATCATCGACCAGCACGGCCGCAGTGGCGACTGCCGTGGTTTCGAAGCCAGACGCGAAGAAAACGATCTCCTCGTCGCTGTCGCGAGCGAGCTCCACTGCTTGGGTCACGCTGTAGACCACGTCGACGTTCGCGCCTTCGGCTTTCGCATCTGCGAGCGACAAGGAGGTGCCGGGAACGCGCAACATGTCGCCGTACGACGCGATGCGAACACCGTTCTTGGCAAGAGCCACTGCTTCGTCGACCTCGGGGACATCGGTGACGCAAACCGGGCAACCCGGGCCCATGATCACCTGCAAATCCGGGGGAAACGCTGCCCTCAGTCCGAACTTCGCGATTGCCTGCTCGTGGCTTCCGCACACGTGCATGAGCGAGACGGGAGCATGGTCGGCGTGTCGAACCAACCGTTCGAGCGCATCGCGAAGCCCTCGCGCGCGGGCAGGGTCCCGGAACTTCAGCTGGGCGAACGCGTCACTCGGATTCATGGTGGGGTCCGTTGGGCAAAGGCGCCCCGTTGGGCGCAGCGTCGATCTCGGACCGCACGTCGGCCGTCATCAAGTCCTGCTCGTCGGCGAGTCGGAGGAGCTCGTCGTACAACGCCAAGGTCTCAGAGGCCTCCTCGGGAGGAATCCGCCGAATGGCAAACCCGACGTGGTTCAAGATGAAGTCACCCGGATCAACCGGTGCGTCGCAGACCTCGAGTCGCACCTGCTTCTGCACGCCCCAGAAGTCGACCGTCGCGATCTGCATTTCGCGGTCGACCGCGATCACCTTGCCGGGGACACCTAAGCACATGGTAGAGATCCTTGGGGCATCAACCTTTGTCTCCCAGAAACGCGTCGGCGATCAAGGCCTGACCCAGGGCGATCCCCCCATCGCCCGGCGGAACTTGACCATGCCGTAAGACACTGATTTTACAAGACAATTTTTCTAGAATCCGAGCGAGCAGCCGCTCGTTCTGAAAAACGCCGCCGGTCAGCGCCACGGGCAGTTCGCCGAGCTCTGCCAGCAAGCCCTCCACGAGCTCCACCGTGACCCGGGCCAGGGTATTGTGGAACCGAGCGGAAACGTGGCCGGGGGCGATGCCTGAGAGCAAGTCGTCGACCGCTGCTCGGGCCGTGGGTCGCAGATCCACTTCCATGGGGGTCTCGCTTCGATCGAGCGCAAAGGCGTACGTGTCGTGCAGCGCGGGGCTCGCCGCGTGATTCCAGGCGATCGCCACCTGTCCCTCGAAGGCCGATATCGGTCTGCACAAGGCCAGCGCTCCGAAGGCATCGAAGTACCGGCCGACCCCGCGAGCGCGAGGCGTGTTCAAGTCACGCTCGATCATCTGCGATACGACCCGAATCGACTCCGGCGCAATGCCTGCAAAGAGTGGAAACGCGTGGATGGGCGGTGAGCCGTCGAACGCATCATGGAGCAGGGCGTAGGCAATGCGCCAGACCTCTCGGATCGCGAGGTCGCCGCCGGGCAAGCGCAACGGGCGAAAAGTCGCGAGCCTCTCGAAGCGATCGAGAAAACACAGCAGGAACTCCCCTCCCCAAGACGTACCATCCTCGCCGAAGCCCGTGCCGTCGTAGGCAACTCCGAGCACCGGTCCCCGTACGCCGTGCTCGGCCATCGCGCTGGCCACGTGGGCGTGATGATGCTGCACGCTCACCGTCACCACATCATCGCGCGTCATCGCATACCGGCTCGACAAGTACCCCGGGTGCAAGTCGTGGGCGATGACCTCGGGTCGGACCGATAGAATCGCCTGCATGCTCTCGATCGCCTCCTCGAAGAACTCCAGCGCCGCGACGGTCTCGAGGTCCCCGATGTGCGGACCGAAATAGGCCGTATCTCCTGATGCGATACAGAACGTGTTCTTCAAATGTGCTCCACAGGCGAGCACGGGACGGGAGACCGGTCGCGCCAAGTAGAACGGACGCGGAACGAATCCTCGCGAGCGTCGCATGATGGTGGGAACGCCTGCGATGACCCTCGCCACCGAATCGTCGCAGCGGATCGCAATATCGCGATCGTGCAGTAGAATGGCGTCCGCGATCCCTTGGAGGCGGCGCTTCGCCTCGTCGTTGTCGCTGCAGATCGGCTCGTCCGAAACGTTGGCAGACGTCATGACCAGAGGCCGGCCCACCGCAGCGAGCAGAAGATGATGAAGCGGCGTATACGGCAAAAACAAGCCCAAGAGTGGGGTGTCTGGGCTGACCTCGGGGGCCAATCCCGCCGCGCCGCGACCTCGCACTAGCACGATCGGCCGCTCCGGTGCGGCGAGCAGGGCCTGCTCCTCCGCAGTCAGATCGGCGACCTCGTTTGCCGCATCGACGTCGGCGACCATCACCGCGAAAGGCTTTTCATCACGATGTTTGCGCCCGCGCAGGAGACGAAGTGCACTTGAGTTGGTCGCATCGCAGGCCAGATGAAACCCACCCAAGCC
>JBAVOF010000163.1:0-3007 GCA_049691835.1 Polyangiales bacterium | reverse complement strand
GGGTCGCACCGGGCGCGGCACGAGCACCCAAATCGCGGCCACCGGGAGGGCGGCACTCCACGGTGCAAACCCGTGGAAGACAAGTTCCGCCGCCTTGTCGAAGGGCGGCGGGTTGCCTCCCACAGCGCCTCCTCCGAGCCAGAAGCTGAACTCCGGATCATCGAGCGAGATTGCGCGCGCGACTCCCAAGGCCAGGGCCGCGGCCGCCACTGGAAACAGCCAGCGATTCAGGCGTTCTCCGGCTTGCGAGTCGTCGGAAAGCAGGCGCCAGGCCGCCACGGCGAGCATCGGGGGCAGTGGTCCGAGCAGTACGCCGCTCGCGTACGTGCTGACTGCAACGCCGAGCGCGAGCAGGACCCAGTGCGCGAGCGCTCGGCGGCAGACGTGCGGGGCGGAGCACAGCATGATGGCGGACAGCCCAACCCACGTCTGCGCGAACACCCCGAGCGAGTCGCCCATCAAGAGCCGAGCGTTGAGTAGAAATAATGGCGTAGATGCGAGCACCGCGATGGCGATCACGGCAGCACGCCTGCTCTCGTAAGTGCGAAGGAAAACGAACGTCAAGAGGCACGTGAGCCAAGCGGCGCCGACACCAGGGAGGCGGGCAGACCAATCCCGAATGCCAAAGGCGTCGAACGCGACACTGATGAGCGATGTCGACAGCGGGGTATGCGCAACGGAGTCTGGACCGGTTTGCGAGAGCTGCCGCGCCGCGTCCGCAACGACGAGCTCCCACGGATCCCAGATCCCGAACGACCAAGTCCCCCAAACGGTCAGCAGTAGGACGACCGCAACCACCAACCTTCCGAGCGCCGCGGACCGGTCCAACACCGCTGGCAGCCTAACCTTCGACTCGGTCTCAGTCCATGACTTCATCGACCAGCTCGACGAGCGGTTCGTCCGCACCCGGAACGATATTGGGTGCATCGTCGATGCTGCTCAGCTTGGCTTGCCAGTCGGCGACTGCGATTTTGTACGATGGCAGGTCGCGTGCGGCCATGCGCAAGCCAGGACCATTGAGCTCGGTGAGCGGGTCGAGAAAGCGGTTGTACTTCTTGAGGCCGAAGTGCAGGTGTGGACCGGTGGAGCGGCCCGTCGATCCCACAAAGCCGATCAGCTCATGCTGCTTGACGAACTTACCCGGGCGGATGCCACTCTTGATTCGATGCAGATGCGCATACGCCGTTTCAAATCCACCTCCGTGGCGAATAACGACGAGGTTGCCGTTGGGTCCTTTGCGCCCCGCAAACGTGACACGTCCGTCGGCGGCGGCCCATACGGCCGTTCCCGTTGCGGCCGCGTAGTCGACTCCGAGGTGCGGAACCGTGCGCCGCAAAATCGGGTGGAAACGCCTCGGGTTGTAGCGAGACGAGAGACGGTCGTAGCGAAGCGGCGTGCGCAGCCACCCGCCTTGCATCGCGCGTCCGCTGTCGTCGTAGAACTGGCCCTGCGTGTTGCTCGCCTCGTAGTAGAAGGCCTGCACCTTGCCCGTTCGTTGGCCGTCATATTCGAGCGCGTGTACCCGGCCGTAGCGGAGAAACTCGCCGTCGACCCGCTCCTCGTCGACGATGATGCGGAAGACGTCGCCCTTGCGCGCCTGTAGCGCGAAGTTGATTTGACCCTCGAACGCTTCGACGAAGAACGTCGCAAGTCCTGCAGGCAGCCCAATCCCCATCAAGCCATCGCCGATCGACGTTTCCACCGAAGCGGCCCTTGCGATCGGCGTTCGCTCGACCTTGACCCGAATCTGCTCCGCTCTGAAAGAGCCGTCTTCAGCCCGGCTGACTTCGACGAATTCCGTTGCAGACGGGTGATACTCGAAACGCTTCAGCTCGGCGTTCTCATCCCGTTCGACGACTAGCTTGTGCTCAGGTCGGCAGCGACGGAAGTCGACGATGTGTTGCAGCGCTTGCTCGATGGCGGAGCACTCGTCGGGCTCGAGCCCAGCGTTCATCAGTGCACCGCGAAAGCTCGGCACCCCTCCAAAGGAGGTCTCGTAGCGTGCGTTGGGTCGTGAGCGTGAAAGAGCGAGCGCTTGCTCCTCGGTGAGCACTTCGTCCGTGCCCGCGTCGGTCTCCACCGCCACGAGGCCTTCGGGCATGCCGAGATCCGCTGCCAGCTTCGCGTCCTGACGGCCGAGGTGTTCCTCCACCCAGGTCCAGGTCTGTGGGATGACCGACCGCGCGATCCAAAGCAGGATGGCACCGAGCACCAGTACGCCGCCAAGCGCGCCCAGCACTCGGCGTCGCGTTCGACGAGCCCGAAGCTCGTGAGGGAGCAGCGCCATGTTGACCGAAGGAAGAGGCCGTAGTGCCGCGGGCTCCTTGTCACTCGAGGGATTGGCGCTCATCCAACGCAGGGCTTATCAGCGGCTCCATTAATTGGCAAAGGTCTCTCCGGAATCGACTTCGTCGCCCTGAGCCTCGCCTCCCGCGGGGCGCATACCGTCGGTCTCACGGGGTTGACACCCCTGAGGGTCAGGGTTAAGACGCCGCTTCCACCGTGGGTGGACATGGCGAACAGGCACGTAGCTCAGTGGGAGAGCACTACCTTGACACGGTAGGGGTCGTCGGTTCAATCCCGACCGTGCCTACTAAGGGATTGCGCGCAATTGGGCTCACCAAATGCGCCCGAGGGGCTCAGAGGTCATCGCACGGATCCTATTCGCGCTGGCAAACGGCGTGCACCCACATCGCTCGACTTGGTGGCGCTCCGGTGGGGAGCGCGCTGAAACCGGGGAGGTTGTCATGCGTTACGTATTCGGATTCCCGTACGTCTGCGCGCTCGGCGTCATGCCGCTAGTAGGTGCGGAAATGGCGAAAGCAGCACCGATACCATCGAATGGGCATCGAGTGTTGCCATCAAGAGCGAAGAGCAGCCGAATGAGTTGTTTGGTTTTCGACTCGCCGTCAGCAAGTCTGCGAGTTCTGATATAGCAGCTTACGAGTCGGTGTATCCCCATCGCCACCGTGATCGAGCTCGTTTAGAATCCAGCCCGCCCGTGCAT
>JBAVOF010000162.1:0-10604 GCA_049691835.1 Polyangiales bacterium | reverse complement strand
ATCAGGCACGCAGTGTTCTCACTCGCCGTGTTCATTGTCTATGTCTTCACGTGCAATTTCGTTTGGACGGCCCTGACGAGCGAGTGGGATTTCTTCAAATCGAGCGCATTCTATGCGTTCAACTTCTCGGTGTTCCTCGGCTACCTCGTGATGCTCGGAGAGCGCGGAGACGATTGGCTCCGTTGGACGCTCTACGGGTTCGCCGCAACGCTCGTGATGCTCGTGCTGCTGTCCGTTCCGTTCAGCGATCGGACTGAGAGCGGTCGGCTCGAGCTCTTCTTCGTGAATCCCAATCAACTGGCCTATCACGTCCTGCTCTGCGCCAGCATCGTCCTCATGCTCGCGCCTCGATACCAGGTGCCGCGGCTGGTTCTGTACGGGCTTCTGCTTTGCGCGTTCTATATCGAGCTTCGCACGTACTCCCGAGCCGGGATGCTCGGAATCGTCTTGCTCGGTGCGCTCCAAGTGGTGCATCGGCCCACGCTGGTCACACTCCTTGCATTGCCGATCTTGGTGTACGCGCTCTACTTGGATCTCCAGGCCCTGGACACGCAGCTCTGGGAGAACCGCATCGAAACGATGCAGGAATCGACGACTGAGGACTATCTCAGCGACCGCGGCCTCGACCGGCTTTTCGAGCACCCAGAGTACCTCATCGCGGGAGCCGGTGAGGGTTACTTCCTGCGCTTTCATTCCAAGAAGCTCGAAATCCATTCGAGCGCTGCGACTTTGCTGTTCTCGTACGGAATCATCGGCACGGGCCTCTTCTTGATCTTTCTACGATGGCTGAGCATCGCCGCCGGGTCGCGCGTGACGCTCCTTATGATTCCCGCACTCTCGTACAGCCTGTTCCATCAAGGCATGCGTGCACGTCCGTTTTGGCTGCTCTTGGCAGTGGCGTTGGGCCTCGGAGTGTTGACCGCCGTCGAGTTGGTGAAGACGAGACGGGCACCTCCTCTCTCGCTCACGGATCGTTAGCCAGATGTGTGGGATCGTCGGCGCATGGCAACTGGACGGCATCGCGGTGGATCCGGCAGCGCTCATCGCTATGCGCGATTCGCTGGTTCATCGCGGCCCTGACGACGCCGGGTTGTGGATTGACGGACCTGTCGGGCTGGGCCACCGCCGTCTCGCGATCATCGACTTGTCAGAAGCCGGTCGAATGCCGATGAGCAGCCCCGACGGCCGGGTGCAGGCTGTCTACAACGGGGAGGTCTACAACTTCCGAGCATTGCGAACGGAGCTCGAAGCAAAAGGGCACCATTTCTTCAGCGAGACCGACAGCGAGGTCGTGCTCAGGGCCTACGAGCAGTGGGGCACCGAATCGTTCGAGCGCTTCAGCGGCATGTTTGCGATCGCAATTTGGGACGGGCGCGAGCAACGCATGGTCCTCGCGCGAGACCCGGCGGGCCAGAAGCCCATCTATTACGCGTATCAGCCGGGTCGCCGCCTGCTGGTCGCGTCGACGCTGGCGCCGCTGATCCGCTACGCGCCTGGCGAGCTCGACATAGAACAGTCCGTGGTGAAGGACTACGTGCGCTTCGGATTCCCGCCCGATGGGCGCGCGATGCTCAAGGACGTCTTCACCGTTCCCCCCGGCAGCTTCGCCGTCATCCAGAGGGGGCGAGAGCCTCGCGTGCACCGATACTTCGACCTGCCCACCTTTGCGGAGCGTGTTGCCCCTCGCAAGGTCGACGATGCGGCGCATCTGAATGCGTTTCGCGACACGATGCGTGAGGCCGTGCGCTCCAGGCTCATCGCAGACGTGCCCCTGGGAGCGTTTCTGTCCGGAGGCGTGGATTCGAGCCTCATCGTGGCCTTGATGGCCGAGCAGCAAAAGGACGCGGTCCAAACCTACACCATCGGTTTCGATCAGCCGGAGTTCGACGAGAGCCAACATGCGGCGCGAATCGCGGCACACCTGGGTGTGAGAAACACGGTCCGAGTCCTCCGCGGCCGCGACGTGCTCGACCAGCTGCCAGACTTGATCGCCTACTTCGACGAGCCGATGGCTGACTACTCCGTGCTGCCTACGCTGGCGGTTTGTAAGCTCGCGCGCGAGCACGTGACGGTCGCGCTGACCGGCGACGGCGCCGATGAAGAGTTCGGCGGTTACAAATATTACCTCGCCCAGCGCCTGGCAGAGCCCTACCTGAACACGGTCCCGGGCGCCGCCAGAGCGGCACTTGCGAAGATGGCACCCTTGGTCCCCAGCTCTGGCGCCCGGCGCATTGTCGCTCGGTCGGGCGCGACGGATGCTGCGCTGTTCTTCGGACTCGGAGGGTTCTACCGGGGCGCGGCAACCGATGCCGTGAATCGCCTGCTTGGCGAGGACAACGAAGCGCCGAAGCGGGTTGCCAGGTTCCTCCGCAACCACCCGCTTGGCAGCACCGTCGAAGCGGGAATGCTCTACGACGCCACCCACACGCTGCCCGACGCGTGGCTCCACAAAGTCGATCGGGCGAGCATGGCGGTAAGCCTCGAAGCACGCTCGCCATTTCTCGACCGCCGAGTCATCGAGCTCGCCTTCTCGTTGCCGCTCGATATGCGGATTCGTGGGCGGCACAAGAAGTATATCGTTCGCCGCCTGCTACGCGAGTACCTGCCGTCCGACTTGATCGAGCGCCCCAAACAGGGTTTCACGGCCCCCGTGGCTCACTGGCTCCGACACGAGCTCAGGGACGAGCTGCAAACCCGCCTCAGCCGAGATACGGTCGCGCAGCGAGGCTTCTTCGAGCCGGAGCGGGTGCGCGCCTTGGTTGACGAGCACCTCGAGGCGAGACGCGACCATGCGCAGCTCCTTTGGGCGTTGCTGGTGTTGGAGTGGTGGGTTGCACACCACATGGAGGGCGGCACGGCGCTCAGGGATTCCTCGCGCCACGAGCTCGCGCTACGGTAGAGTGAGCCTGGGCATGCGAATCGCTCAACTGTGTTTTCAGCGCTACCCGTCGCCCATTCACGTGGGAGGCGGCGATGTGCGACTCTGGCAGAATCTGGTTTCATTGGCGGCACTCGGTCACGAGGTCCACGTCATCGCCTGCGACCCGGGCAACGCACGAGCTCCCGAGCTCGATCGCCTGGCCAGCTCGGTGACAGTACTGCACTCGGAGCCGATCGTGGCGGGGACGCCTCGCTGGCTGGCAAGCCGAGTTTTCAACCCATCTTCGCTTGCGCTGGCCTGGCCCGACTTGCGGGGCCTCCGAAGGTCGGTCGCCCGCGTCATCGAGCAACTCGACCCTGAGCTGATCTGGGCAGAAGAGGCGTTCGCCGTCGGGCTTTGTCCGACCGGCGTGCCGGTCATCCACAGTCACCACGACTTCCACTTCAAGCTTCGCTCGGTCCGCGACCGCTCAGTCGATTCCAAGCGGCTTCGCCGACCAGCGGCGATGTCCGCGAAGCGCCTGCGCGAGCTGGAGGTCGACCTGTGCCGTCGTTCTGCTCACACGATCTGCGCCTCCCGGTCCGAAGCGGCGTTTCTCCGAGATCTAGGGATCTCCGCATCGTATCTACCGGTCACCGGTCCTGCCATTGCGGCGCCCGACTACCAAAGGCTGTCCGAGGGCCGCTTGTTCTTGTTTGGCAATCCCAACACTGCGATGAAGGCAGCGCGCCGGGACCTCCGAACACGCATCTGGCCGGAAATCGAGCGCCGCGGGCTCGATCTGAGATGGCACCAGCTCGGAAAGCTCCCAAGCCCGGGAAGCGACGCGTCCTGGGCGTGGCTGGCGGATCGCTTTGTCGTTCACGGCTTCGTCGAGAATCTGGGCGACGTGTTCCGGCCCGGCGATGCGTCCATCATGCCCTACCCCTTCGACACGGGCGGGCGGGTGAAGTTCGCCGTGAGCGCAGGGTACGGGGTGGTGAACATCGCCTACCAGAAGACATTCGAATGCTCGGAGGAGTTCACGCACGGACTCGATTGTCTGGCCGCGCGAGATCCGGTGCACTTCGCGGAGCTTCTGAGCGAGTTCAGCTCGGAGCCCGCGCTTCGTCTACGGCTCGCACAGGGCTCCCGCGCGGTGTACGAGCGGCACTTCACCATGCAGGCGTCGTATCCAAGGTACGAGGCAGCTCTCGGCATCGCAACGAGCCCCAACCCCAAGGCGGTGCCATGCGCGTCCTAGGACTGATCCCCGCCCGCGGAGGCTCCAAAGGCGTGCCGCGCAAGAACATCCGCACGCTCGGTGGGAAACCGCTCATCGGACACACGATCGACGCTGCGCGGGACGCGATTCGTATCGACCGAATCGTCGTGAGCACCGAGGATGCGGAGATCGCGTCCATCTCGAAATCGTTGGGGGCCGATGTTCCATTCCTTCGACCCAAGTCGCTGGCGCGAGACGAGACTCCGATGTTGCCGGTGATCGTGCACGCGATCGAGGCGCTGATCGCCGGCGGTTGGACGCCCGAGGCGGTTTGCCTCCTGCAGCCGACGTTTCCTTTTCGTCGCCCCGAGGATATCGACGCTTGCATCGAGGCGCTCGAAGCTCGAGGGGCCGACTGCGTCGTCTCGATCCATCGAGTTCCCCACCAGTTCAATCCGCACTGGGTCTACTTCGAACAGCGCGACGGGACCCTGCGCCTGTCGACGGGCGAGGCCGAGCCAATCCCTCGCCGCCAAGAGCTGCCGGCCGCATTTCATCGCTCGGGTTCGGTTTACGTGTCCCGCGTGGCGACGATCATCGACCAGGGGTCACTCTACGGCGAACGCGTGGTCGGATACGAAACGCAGACCGAAAGCAGCTGCAACATCGACACCATCGAGGATTGGGAGCAGGCCGAAGCCCTGATGTCGAAGCGAGGCAGCGATGCGCCCGGGTAGTCGCATCTATACGTTTTTTTCGGTGCATGAGCGCTTGTTTCTGCCAGTGCATCGCGTGTTGCGCGACCGCTACGGCGTCGAAGCGTTCGCCGGCACCGTCTGGGGGCAGGATCAAGCTACTTTCCTGGCTGAGGGCGGCATTGACTACGACCCGCTGCTCATTTTCACCCGGGACGTGCTCGACGAGGCTTCGAGCGCGGTTCCGGACCTTGCGTTTCTTCGAGATCGGGAGAACCGGTACGGCGTTCCAATGCACCGCATGATCTGGTCGGAGCGACATCTTCTCGAGGGCCGGAGCTATGAGCAGGTGCTGTCGCTGACCGAACGGCTTTTTCGCGTCGTCGAAGACGCGTTTGAGCGTTTCGAGCCGAGCTTCCTTTTCAGCGAGGATGTCGGATGTCTGACGAGCTATGTGCACTACGCGGTCGCGCGGGGACGGGGCATTCCATTTTGGCGAATTGGAAGCGCGCGGATGCCAGGGTTGCTTTCGGTGTACAGCGGCGCGCCACAGGAGTGGAACCTCACGAAAGATGCGCTCGCGCTCATCCGCAAGCACGGGCTCACGGCGGAGCAGCGGACGGAGGCTCACGCGTTCGTGAGAGGATTTCGCGACCGCCCGGAACAGCCAACCGGAATGCGAACACGAGCCCGATTGCCGATCGCCGACAAAGAAGACGTCGAGCGTCTGTTGCAGCTCGGCAAGCGCTACATGATCGATTCCAGAAACCCAACTCTAATTTCGCCGATGCGAGCCCTACGGCAGCGCGCACTGCGACTGTCCCGAAACCGGATCTCACGATCCTTCGACTACTTCGATCGTCCGGTGACCGGCGAACGATACGTCCTCTACCCGGTTCACTTCCAGCCCGAGGCGTCGACTCTCGTGCAGGCGCCGTACTATCTGGATCAGGCGGCTCTGATCGCAGACATCAGTAAGAGCCTCCCGGTCGGCTGCCAACTCTACGTGAAGGAACACGTCAGCAACCGTGGACGGCGGCCGTTGGATTTCTACCGGCAGGTCCGGGAAACCTTTGGTGTCCGCTTGCTGGGGCCGGACGAGAATACCTGGACGCTGATCCGGGACGCGGCAGCGGTTGCGGTCATCACCGGCACCGTGGGCTGGGAGGCGCTGCTGTTTGGCAAAGCCGTCGTGACGTTTGGGGATGTGTTCTACAACGAGTGCACGCTCACCCACAGAGCGGGTCTTTTACCCAAAGATCGATGGCACGAGATCTTTCACGCGGCCGTCACCGAGCACCAGCACGACGAAGAGCGGCTCCTCGAGTTCGTCGCGGCGATCCGGGCGTCGTCCCGGCCCGGCTTCCTGAAGAACCCCAATACGTTCCCGGCCGTGCTCGAACCCGACAACGTGGAGCGCATCGCTGATGCTCTGGCTTGGGGCGCGGGACTCCGACGCGTCGATCAGTAGCTCAGACGCTTGTGTGTTCGGGGCGTGATGCGAGCCAGCGCGGCAGCGATCCGGGGGCCCGCGGCGCCATCACCATAGAGGCGGTCGCTGGGAAAGCGCCCCCGTTCCGATTGTGTCCGGATTGCCTCCCGAATGGCGACCCTCTCATAGTCGACGTCGAGCACGTTTTGCCCGCGGTCACGCCCAGCCTGTCTGCTCCCGATGTTGACGACGGGCACCCCCAGGAACGAACACTCGCGGATGCCAGCGCTCGAGTTCCCCACGAGGCAACGACAGTGATGGACGACCCGTAGGAAATCCATGGGCGCCATGTTCTTGAAGAAGTGCAGATTGGAAGGGCTGTAGCGCTCCCGGAACGCGCGGATGCCGCGAGACGTGCCGTCGGAGCCCGCATCGGGGTTCGGCCAGAACCAAAGGGCCGGAATCGCGGATTCGGCCACGGCGTGCAGGGTTTCTTGGACGTGCTGACGTGCGAGCTCGTGCTCGTTCGTGACGGAGTGTTGAAGCACGACCAGGTACCCGGCTGATAGGTCGAGCGTCGGGCCGACACCGCCGTATTTCTGCATGGGGTCGAAGTCGAGCTCAGGCTTGTCGAGCACCTCGGCGGCGATGTCGATGGACGGGCAACCCGTGACGATCACCGTCTCTGGCTCCTCGCCCATCCTGACGACGCGCTCTGCCGCGTGCCTGGTCGACACGAGGTGATAGTCCGAGAGCTTCGTCACTGCATGGCGTACTTTCTCGTCGATCGAGCCTGTGACCTCACCCCCCTGGATGTGAACGAGGGGGATGTTCATGTAGGCTGCGGCGACTGCAGTGGCGAGCGTTTCGTGTCGATCGGCGATCGTGACGACGAAGTCGGGCTTGAGGTTGTCGAGTGCGGTTGCCAGCTCGATCATCCCGATACCGGTGGTCTTGGCCATCGTCGATGGCTGCTCGCCCTCGAGAACCATGTAGACCTTGCTTGCTATCTCGAAGCCGTCGCGTTGGATTTCGTCTACGACGGAGCCGTACCGATCCAGAAGCGCCGAGGCCGCGGCTACGATTTGAAGCTCGATGTCGTCTCGGGCATTCAAGGCTTCCAGCGCACTGCGAACGCGACTGTAACTGGGACGGGCGGTGATGACGACGCAGACTTTTCTCACGGACTAGGCCTCGATGTCTTCCTCTTGCAAGAGCTCTCCCGCCCGAACCGGACGCGCCAGCCGCCGTCCAACGATTTCGTGCATGCGTTGAGCGGAGATCCCACCAGCCGGCTTCTTCGTCGTCAAGTCGGCGACGCGAAGAACGGCTCCTGCAGGCAGGTCGCGGCGTGCGACGACGCTCTTCATGAAAAGCTCACGCATGGGAGCCATTTCGCGTGCCACGGCGTCCTTGTCGACAGGATTGGCGCGTATCGTTTCGATGGCGCGGACCCCTTCGACGAGAACTCGCAGCTCCTCGAAGGTCACCGAGGCCGCCACGTCGGGTCCGAAGGCTTGCCGGCTAAAAGTAACGTGCAACTCGACGAGCTCGGCGCCGAGCGCGGCCGCCGCAAGGGACGGATAGATGGTCCCCGTGTGGTCCGAGAGTCCGACGGGGATGCGGAAGCGTTCGCGAAACTCGGTCATCACGTTCAAACCAACTCCTTGGAGCGTGCTGGGGTAGGCTGAGGTGCATTGCATCACGGCGACATCGAGCTTCCGTTGCTCGGCCCAACCGACTGCCCACTCGACCTCGGACAGCGGGCTCATGCCGGTGGAGAACAGGAGCGGCCAACCGGTCTTGGCGATCCGCTCGAGCATCCATAGATCAGTGATCTGCCCCGATGCGATTTTCCATGCTGCGACGCCGACATCGGTCAAGAGATCGACCGCTTCCTCGGAAAATGGTGAGCTCAGGAAGAAAAGGCCGCGCGCGTCGGCGTGCTCCTTGAGGCCCCGCCACTGGGCAGCAGTGAACTCCATGCGCTTCCAATACGCGAAACGTGTTTCGTCTTGAGGACTGAACTTGATCCGCCATGGCTCGTTCGGGTGACTCTCTGCTTCCGCGATGTGGGTCTGAAATTTGACCGCATCAGCGCCCGCGTCGGCGATCGCATCGATGAAAGCATGCGCAGTGCCCAAACTTCCGTCGTGAGACTGCCCGACCTCGGCGATCACACGGCAACGACCTGTCCGCAAGAAGGGCTCCGACACGCGCTCTCCTACCCCCATCTCAGTGTTGGCACACCCGTGTTAGCAGCACAGGCGCATCCTAGACAACCGTTGACCCTTTTCGTGGTAAATGGCAATCGGCGGGCTGACGATCCCGCATGTTCGCTTTCCCATGTCCGATTCGCACTCAAGCCGGCCACCCTCTGCCCACACGGGGTCACCTTCCCTCGGAAGGGACACGGTCCGGCGCAGGCTTGCCCCGAGTATACCGTGGCCTGTCGTTCAGCCCGCGTTCATTCCACTTGTCGCTGTCCTGATCGTCTCTCCACAGCTGCTCGGGGGAGTCTTCCCATGGGCGATCGCGGTGATCTGTGGATTGGCCGGACTTGCCGGCGTGCAGGCGAGCCGGCACGTCGAGATCATCAGCCAAGGCCGGCGTACCGCTTCGCTTCTGGATTGGATGATGGTGATCGCGCTTGGCTGGACCTGCCTCCAGCTCGTGCCCCTGCCTTCGTCCCTGGTCGCCGTGCTCGTTCCGGAGTCGGTGGATGCATGGCGCTCGAACGCGGCTCTCTACGGGCAAGCGCCACGCTCGTGGATTCCCATGTCGCTCGACCCTGGGGCGACTCGGCTCGAGATCGCCAAAGGGGCGGCAATCGTCGCCGTGTTCATGACCGCTCGAGTCTTCGCCGCCTCCCATCAACGTCGCCGCGTGCTCAAGGCCGTCGCCGCAAGCGCCATCGTGATGGCATTGGTGGCATTCGCCCACAAGCTCGCAGGGGCCACTGCCGTGTTCGGCATCTATGAACCGGTCTATGCAAGCTCTCGTCTCTTGGCGCCGCTGATGAACGAGAATCATCTTGGCGGATTCATGGCGTTGGCCTCGCCCATTGCGATCGGACTCGCCATCGACGCGGATACCGTGGAGCGTCGCACCGGCTGGGCGCTAGGGGCTGGTCTGTGCGCGCTCGCAGCGATTTCTTCGTTCTCGCGCGGCGCGATGATGGCCCTGGCGATCGGTATCGCACTCTTCGCGGCCATTGACGCGTTACGACTGACGCAGAGCGAGCACTCGCTGGTCCAAAGCCGCACCCTGCCGATCCTCGTCGTCGGAGCGATCGCGATCATCCTAATCGCAGTGGGTCTGCAGGGTAGCGACCTCGGACGCGAGCTCAGCCATCGGCATAACATCGCACCGAAGTTCCAGGCGGCCGCGGATTCGTTGCCGTTGATTGCCAGTCACCCTATCGCCGGGGTCGGCCGCGGTGCGTTCTCCGCCGCGTTCGTGCGCGATCACGGCACTGAGAAGCGTTTCTACCATCCGGAGAACCTCGTCATGCAGTGGACCGCGGAATGGGGTCTTCCCATCGCGCTCGCTCTCCTCGTCGTGATCATCTGGTCCATGGGTCGCGGCCTTCTATTGCGACGAAGCCATGCGCGTCTCGGGGGCCTTGCAGGGCTCGTCGCGATAGGAGTCCAGCAGCTCGTGGACTTCTCGCTCGAGCTCGTCGGTGTCGCGTTCGTAGCGGCTGCCACATTGGGCGCAGTCGCTGATTCCGTGTCGCTTCGCTTTCACTACCCGCTTCGAACGCTCTGTCTCGCGGTCTCGATCGTCAGCCTGCTGGGAGCCGCGCTCGCGGCGTCCCTTCATGGGCGCGACGTGTTCACCCTCGAAATGCGGACCCGCGCCGGGTTGGAGCGACAGGACCTCGGCGAGGTGCGGGACCTGGTTCGGTCTGGGCTTTGGGTCCATCCGTCCGAACCGATTTTCGCGCTCGCCGGTGCCGAGGTTGCTGTCCGCGAAGACGATCCAGCGGCCGGCCGCTGGATCAATCGGGCCCAAGACCTGGCCCCACTTTGGAGCGCACCGCATCTGTTAGCGGCACGCTGGCTGTTCTCGCACGGAAATTTCGATCAAGCGCTGATCGAAATCCGTGAGGGGGAGGCGCTTCGCCCGGGCAGCGCACGATCGACCATTTGCTGGTTGCTCCGCGAGCGACAGGATCCCGCGATCGCCCTGCGGGCCGCACCGCCGGGCAGAGATGGCGCGAAGTTCCTGGACCGCGCCGCGCCGTGTGTCCCGCTGGAGTCTCCCGTTGGTGTCGCCATCGACGAGGCCGCGCGCGAGCGTGATCCGGATCTCCCGGGGCCTGCAAGTCGGCAGGCACGAAGACTGGTAGCCGACGGGCGACCACTCGAAGCGATCGATCTTCTACGG